>JAAENI010000506.1 GCA_024224595.1 Hyphomicrobiales bacterium | reverse complement strand
AATCTGTTCAATCCAGACCCAATCATATTCTTGTAGCTTCTATCATTGCCATTTTATTTGGCGCACTGACAGTTTTTTCCGGCGGATCAGTGATTTTCCTCAGTGAGGCGGCGCAAGCTGCCGGTAATTACGTACCCTTTGTCGTCTGGTTTAATTTCCTTGCGGGATTTGCTTATATGATTTCCGGCATCGGGTTATATAAATGGCGGCAATGGGGCGTTAATCTGTCAATGGTTATAGCCGTGCTCACACTGCTGGTATTTGCCGGGCTGGGGTTTCATATCCTGAGCGGCGGAGCCTATGAAATGCGCACTGTTATTGCCATGACATTTCGATTGTCCATGTGGACCGGCATTGCAGTATTAGCCAGGTTGGCATGGAATAAAGTTGATGAAATTCCATGAGCACCAGGATCAGGAAAAGCGCCCGGGAGCGTAAATCTGAAATCGTCGAAACAGCACTGCTGCTTGCCGCCGAAGTCGGCCCTGACCGCCTGTCAACCGAAGCTCTGGCTGCCGCAGTGGGCATCAGTCAGCCTGGTATATTTCGTCATTTCCCCAAAAAAAGTGATATTTGGCAGGCAGTGGCAGAGCGCATAGCTGAGCTTCTAAAGGAAAACTGGACCGCAATGGAAAACGAGGACCTGGGCTCTGCCGACAGGATGAGGTCTTTTGTAACAGGACATTTGACTTTTCTGCAGACCACCCCGGCGATCCCCGCCATCTTGTTTTCGCGGGAGCTTCACGCGGAAAACGAGGTCCTTCGTTCATTTTTTGCCGGTCTCATGCAGCGTGTCCACCACTTCGTGTCGCAGATGATTGCCAGTGAAATTAAAGCTCAAAGATATCACAGCAAGCTTGACCCGAACGATGCCGCCTATCTCATTTTGGCGCTCATCCAGGGGCTGGCGATGCGATGGTCGCTGAATAAGCGAAAATTTGATCTTGTCGAAGAAGGTGAGCGGTTACTGGCATTGCAACTCAACGGATTTAAACGAAGTGCCTAAACCTTAGATTGAATTGAATGCCCAATAGCGATATCCAGCTTCTCAACAATCTCATCAATATGATTGTCATCGATGATAAAAGGTGGCGCCAGCAGGATGTGATCACCATTCACGCCATCAATAGTCCCACCCATCGGGTAGCAGATCAGGCCGGCATCCATTGCCGCTTGCTTGAGTTTTTTGTTAAGCCCGATCGAGGATGAGAAAGGCTGTTTGCTGTCTCGATCCTGCACAAATTCAAGGCCTATAAAAAGACCTCGCCCGCGAATATCACCAATATTAGGATGCTGGCCAAAGTGAGATACCAGGGCGGATTTTAACTGTTCACCCTTTTCCACAACATTGTTGAGCAATCCACGGTTCAATATGGCACTGACAACCGCCTTGCCTGTCGCACAGGCCAGTGAGTGCCCCATATAAGTGTGGCTGTGTTGAAAAAACCCGCTGCCCTGTTCAAAGGCATTGTAGATTTTTGAGGAGCACAACATGGCTCCAATGGGCGCATAGCCAGCCCCCAGGCCCTTTGCGATGGTGATGATATCGGGGACAATTTCTTCCTGTTCACTGGCAAACAATGTCCCGGTGCGTCCCATCCCGCACATCACCTCATCCAGGATCAGCAACACCCCATAGGTGTCGCAAATTTCCCGAATTCGTTTGAAATATCCTTTCACCGCGGGAACCGCCCCCAGCGTTGCACCCGAAACAGTTTCAGCGATAAAACCCATCACTTTTTGCGGGCCGATTTCCAGAATTTGCGCTTCAAGTTCGTTGGCTACCCTTTGGCCGTATTCAAATTCATTTTCATCATCACACCGGTCACGATAGGTGTAACAGGGTGAAATATGGCTGGTATTGATCATCAGGGGCGCAAAGGGCTTGCGCCGCCATTCGTTTCCGCCAGCTGCCAATGCGCCCAATGTATTGCCGTGAAAACTTTGTTTTCGTGCAATCAGATGACAACGCTCTTCCTGCCCGATCTCCAGGTAGTATTGACGTGCCAGTTTGATGGCGGATTCCACGGCTTCTGAACCGCCATTGTTAAAAAATACCCGGTCTATGCCATCCGGTGCATTGGCAATCAGAAGTTCAGCCAGTTCTTCTGCCGGTTCGCTGGTAAAAAATCCCGTATGGGCAAATGACAATTTAGAAGCCTGTTGTTTGATGGCTTCAATAATCTCGGCGTCACTATGACCAAGGCAGGAAACTGCCGCGCCACCTGATCCATCGAAATAACGTTTTCCCTGGCTATCGATCAAATAACAGCCCTCACCCGATACAGCGGTGGGTAAAGATGATTTGGTATGTCGCGGGAAGACGTTACTCATATTCAAAATTCCGTTTTGGCCATTGATATACAAATACATAATGCATGATGCGTTTGGTGGTTCCAGAAGAAAAACTGAATATTGCAAAAATAATGCGAAAACCGGCCCAATATCCCTTTAACGCCCTTCGTCTGAGAGAGGATGTACTTTGTTATCTGTTATCAATCAGGTAGATACCTTTGAAAAGCAATCAATACTGAGATAAGTTTAATAGTCGCCACCGGTAGAAAGCAAAATTTCAAAGGGCCTCCCAGAGGGGCTTTTGGCGAAGGTTCCACCCCCGGTTTCCAGATATCAGTATAATAATTTTGTACCTGACCACCCCTGCAATCTGGAAAGGGACCAGGGTTTGCACATTTTCGCTGGGCCAAATATTTCAATTCCACATAATTCAAGAATAATAAACCAGCAATTAGTATAAAAAACCCGGCATATTTAGCTGGACATTTGCCCCCCCAACGGATAAATACGCGCGAAGCTTGGTGGGATTGACCGCCCGCAAAAGTGTGGAATAATTTCACATTCACTTGTAATTTGCTCACTTGACTGCTTTGCTAACGCGCAAAGGGGTCCGGCAAATGGCCGGAAGTGAGTTGGGTCAGAAACATAGATTGAGGAATACCAGTGTCAGATACATTCGACAAAGTTGCGGAAATTATTGCAGATACCAGTGAAATTCCGGTGGAGGATATTACACCTGAAAGCCATACAATTGATGATCTGGGCATCGACAGCCTCGATTTTCTGGACATTGTTTTTGCTGTAGACAAAGAATTCGGTATCAAAATCCCATTGGAATCATGGACGCAAAACGTCAATGATGGCAACGCCACTACGGAAGAGTATTTCGTGATGAAAAATCTTTGTTCCAAAATTGACGAACTGATTAACGCCAAAGCATGATTTAAACAGTTTTATCCTGTTTCGACGGCGGGTCGATTTACTTATTTTTTCCAATACGCCCCTTTCGCAAACGCCCCTTTCGCAAACGCCCCTTTCGCAAACGCCCCTTTCGCAAACGATTGTATTAATCCCATGCAACTTGAGTATTTTCAGATGATCGACTCGATCAGCGAGGTAAATCTGGATCAAAAATACCTCAATGCCCACTCAACGGTACCTGATGAAAGCACCGTGTTTGAGGGACATTTCCCCGGGCATCCACTGGTGCCCGGTGTGTTGATGATCGAGACCATGGCTCAGGCTTCCGGTATTTTGATCATGCATACAATTGATTTTGCTAAAATTCCTTTGTTGGCAGGTGTCAAGAACGGTAAAATCAGGGATTTTGTCGGACCCAAAACAGAACTTGATATCAAAGCGGAAATCGAACACGAAGGCTCCGGTTTTGCCGTTACGCGTGCACAAATACACTCTGGCGGCAAACGCATAGCCAATGCTCAACTGACTTATACGATCATGCCATTTCCAAGTGAAATGTTGCAGGGAATGATCAAAAATCAGGTTGCAGAGATGAAAAAAAATGCGGTTAACACCAATTGATTTTTGCCAATTAATCGGCAACTGACATCGGGTTAATAATAATCCAAATTATTTGCTGATTTTTCCCATGCAATTGACTAATAGATATCACTGACGTTATTTATCAAACCAGATCATTACTGAATTTGGACTTTTTAAAAATCTGCCACCATGTAAAATCGTGAAAACACGAAAATATTTTGGTTCCCAGCAGAAATCAAACGGAAATGAACCTATATGACTAAACAAAATCGTGAGGTATGGATCACTGGCATAGGTCTGGTCTCCTGCTTTGGCGAAGGTGCCACATATCATTGGGATATTCTTGGTGGCGACAGCGCACCTGAAGCAATTCAGGAAAAAGAATTGTTTGCCCCTTATACCGTCCATCCCCTGCCCGAAATAGACTGGTCGAAGCAAATTCCCCGCCGCGGTGATCAGCGTCAGATGGAAAACTGGCAGCGCCTTGGTACTTATGCCGCTGGTTTGGCACTTGACGATGCCGGTCTGAAAGACAATGAGGAACTGGTGTCTTCAATGGATCTGGTCGTTGCTGCCGGCGGTGGCGAACGCGACATCGATTCAGATCACCAAATCATGGCCGAAGCCAAACATCATAGCGATCGTGATCGATTACTGATTGAGCGCCTCCCTAATGATTTGCGCCCTACTCTGTTTTTGGCTCAATTGTCGAATCTGCTGGCCGGTAACATTTCCATCGTCCACAAGGTAACCGGATCTTCACGCACATATATGGGCGAAGAAAATGCCGGTGTTACCGTCATCGAAAATGTTGTTGCCCGAATTGCAGCAGGTCAAAGCACACACGCATTAGTCGGTGGCGCCTACAATGCCGAACGGCTGGATTTGCTACTCATTCAGGAGTTGGGCAACTACCTCTCCCGAAACTGCGATGATCCGGTAATCAAACGTCTGGAAAATGGCGGCGGCATAATACCGGGTTCATCCGGCGCTTTTCTAGTGTTGGAAGATGCCGAATTCGCAAAAGCACGCGGTGCAACACCCTATGCAAAAATTAGCGGAGTGTCATCCGACATGGGCGCGCGTGATGACAAAACTATCGCTGCAAGGGTAAAAACGATATTCGATAACCTGCCTCAATCAAAAAATACAATTGATTCAATCATTTCCGGTGCATCAGGTGTCAAAAACATAACAGAGCAGGAGTTTGCATTTCTCGATCAACAATTTGGCAGTGATATTCCGGTGAGAGCTACCAATTCACTGATTGGCAACTCCATGGAGGGAACATTTCCCGCAAATATCGCACTGGCGGCGCTTGCATTGAAAAATGGAAAATTCTTCCCGCCGTCCGAAGAGAGTGAAAAGCCTGCAACGCTGGATCCAAAAACGATATTGGTAACATCTTTCGGCCATCGTTTCGGTGAAGGCCTGGCACTGGTAGAAAAGGTTTAGGAGACAGATATGTCCGCAAAATATACAGACCATCAAGGCAGACCGATTATCGTTGTTACCGGAATGGGAACACTAACTTCACTGGGGCGAGGCAAAAAGGACAATTGGGATGCAATTACCGGCGGTCAATCGGGAATCAAAAAAATTACCCGATTTCCTACTGAAGGTCTGAATACCCAAATTGCCGGCACTGTCGATTTTATGAATACCAGGGAAGTATCTGCGCCAGCAATATCTTATGCGATGGCCGATGCCACAGCAGAAGAAGCACTGGCTGAAGCAGGATTTGGGAGTGATGGTTTTCCGGGCCCTCTTTATTTTGCCGCTCCGCCGGTAGAAGTCGAATGGCAGCATCGTTTTTCGTTAATGGATGAAAACCCGGACGCGGAAACCGGTTATTCACAATTATTGGAAGCGGCGCGTAAAAAAAGCCATATGCATATGCATCTGCTCGTGCAAATTGGTGGCATTGCTTATCGTTTGGCTGAGAAATATCAAACCAAAGGCCTGCCGATCTCTCTTTCAACGGCCTGCGCTTCAGGTGCTACTTCAATACAACAGGGAATGGAGGCAATCAGACGTGGCGATACCCAGGCCGCATTATGCGTTGCCTCTGATGGTTCAGTGACCTCCGAAGGCCTGATTAGATTCTCACTCCTTTCAGCATTAACAACCCAAAACAACGAAGAACCTCATCGTGCATCAAGGCCTTTTTCCAGGGACCGCAGTGGGTTTGTCATGTCTGAGGGATCCGCCGCATTGGTGCTTGAAACTCTCGAACACGCGAAAAATCGCGGTGCAAAAGTTTTGGGTGTAATCCGGGGAGTGGGTGAAAAAGCCGATAAATTTCACCGTACCCGTTCAAGTCCCGATGGAGTTCCGGTAATCACCGCAATTCAAAGGGCGTTGGATGATGCTGGCATCATAGATAATCATGTCGACTATATTAACGCCCATGGAACTTCAACACCGGAAAATGATCGAATGGAATATAATTCACTCCATGCGGTATTCGGCGACAAGGTATCATCAATTCCAATTTCATCGAATAAATCAATGATTGGGCATACTTTGACTGCCGCTGGTGCAGTTGAAGCAGTGTTCTCGTTCATGACAATGCAATGTGGAACTATTCCGCCAACCATCAATTATGAAAATCCGGATCCTGATATTCATCTTGATGTTGTGCCCAATGAAAAACGGAATGCCGAAGTTAGTTCAGTTTTGTCAAATTCATTCGGTTTTGGCGGGCAAAATGCCTGTCTGGTTTTTGGTGCGGATGTGGTGTAGGCCACTAGTAACAGTTTTAATTCCAAACTATTGAGGGCATCTACATTGCGCGCGCTACAGCTTGTTTCAGATAAAGAAGTCACGGTTACACAAATTGATGCACCGCCGCCACCCGGTGAAGGTGAAGTTCAGCTGAAAATTAAAGTCGTAGCGCTCAACCATATTGATGTATGGGGCTGGCGGGGGATGGCCTTTACGCAGCGAAAACTGCCAATGACAGTAGGAGCGGAAGCCTCCGGTGAAGTTGTAGCCGTTGGTCCCGGTGTCTGCACGTTGAAGACCGGGCAACTGGTTTCGATTTATGGAGCGCCTACTTGTGGCACCTGCCTTCCCTGTCGTGAGGGTCGTGACAATCATTGCGAACATCCAGCCGGCGTACATGGATTTCACCTTGATGGATTTGCCCGGGAACTGGCCAATATGCCAGCCAGAAACTGTATCCCCGCCCCTGTCGGTGTCGATGACGTTAGTGCCGCTCTGGCTCCAGTAACATTTGCCACTTGCGAACACATGTTGTTTGACAATGCCAAATTGAAATCTGGAGAGACAGTGCTGATCCATGCAGGCGGTTCCGGCATTGGATCGGCAGCGATTCAATTAGCCAAAGCTGTTGGCTGCAGGGTGATAACGACGGTTGGTTCGGACGACAAAATCGCCAAATGTGAAGCTTTGGGTGCAGACCACGTTATCAATTACCGCGAAGACAGGTTTGAAGGCCGGGTTCGCAAGATCACAAAAAAACGCGGAGTCGATGTTGTATTTGAACATGTGGGCAAGGATACCTGGGCCGGAAGCATGTTATCGATGCGGCCAGGTGGACGCCTTGTCACCTGTGGTTCGACAAGTGGCGTGTCTGCGGAAACCAATCTCATGATGTTATTTCAGCGCCAGTTGCGCCTAATTGGCAGTTTTGGTTGCAACATGCAAAACATCGTCGATTCCATGGAAAAAATGGCCAAGGGTATTGTCCAGCCGGTTGTCGATTCTGAAATCGAATTTGGCGAACTGTCAACAGCGCTGGAACGGATGCAGAATCGGGAAGTGTTTGGCAAAATTATTATGCGAGTAAATTAAATCACCCATGTAAGTTCGACGTTTGCAGCCCCTGAAGATTAGTCCATGGAAACCTTTATTCGCAAAACAATCGTTGCCTTGAGGAACTTCCGGGACTGGACCATCGCACAGTGGTATTTTACGTTCATTGCACTGTTAAAATTATTTCCAGCCGATACGGCAATCAATACAACGGAGAAATTTGGCCGGTTTTTGGGGATGTTGTACCCACGCACAAAACTGGCACGTAATAATCTGAAACTGGCATTCCCTGAAAAATCAAATGATGAAATCGAACAGATTTTGCGCGACATGTGGGGAAACTTGTCCAGAACAGCGGCAGAATATGCATATTTGGACAAGATATTTGATTTTGATGTTGAACACCCGCAAGCAGGTAGATTTGAAATCGTCGGTATCGACAATTTTGAAAAACTCGCAAATATTGATGGCCCGGCGATCTGTTTCACCGCCCATACCGGCAACTGGGAAATATTGCCGGTAGGTTCCGCTGCCTATGGCGTAAATATTACGGCTTTATTCAGACCGCCCAATAATCGTTATATTGCAGAACGGGTTCTGGCAGCGCGTACCACAAATAGTGGTCAGTTGGTTCCTTCAAAGGCGGGTGCCGCGTGGGCGTTAGCCAAGATTATGGATGATGGCGGCAAAGTCGGTTTGCTTGTTGATCAATATAATCACAAAGGCCAGTGGATTGAATTCTTTGGCCGCAGAACCCGAGCCAACCCGCTGATGGGGAAGCTTGCCAGACAATATGATTGCCCGGTATTTCCCGCCAGGTGTGTGCGCCTGCCAAAGGGGCGCTTTCGCCTGGAAATTCAAGACCAGATTGAGATGCCGCGTAAAGATAATGGCGATGTCGACACGATTGCCCTCACCGCCAAAGTCAATGAAGTGATAGAAGGATGGGTTCGCGAGTACCCGGAACAATGGTTATGGCTGCACAAACGCTGGCGCAAACTCAATCCTAAATATAAGTAAACTTATTCATTGGCATTTTGTTTGAAACTGCCATCGACACCTCTAAAATCCAGACACTATCCAGGTATTGAATGTTGATTTATCCGCTACTGATACACTGTTGATCGCCAAAAAATACCCAAAGGCTGTCGTTATCAATCATAATCATTTGGTCGATTCCAAGTTTTAGGATACCTATTCCGAAATATTGGAGAAACCTATGTCAATGCGATTCCTGGATCATATTTCCAAAACACTAGACCAAATCGAAGGTGACGGATTATTGAAGCATGAGCGCCTCATTACGTCACCGCAGTCCGGGCGCATTACAGTTAAACTATCAGAAACAACTGAACGACCTGTTATTAATCTGTGTGCCAATAACTACCTTGGATTGGCCAATCACCCAAAACTGATTGAAGCAGCCAAACAGGCGATGGATGATCACGGATATGGTATGGCCAGCGTTCGCTTCATCTGCGGTACTCAGGATTTGCACCGCGAGCTGGAGCAAAAACTGGCGCAATTTCTTGGCAAGGATGATGCGGTCCTGTTTGCTGCCTGTTTCGACGCGAATGGCGGATTATTTGAGCCACTTCTAGGTCCAGAGGATGCCATTATCTCTGACAGCCTCAATCACGCTTCCATCATCGATGGCATACGGTTGTGCAAAGCCCAACGTTATCGTTATATAAACTCAGATATGAACGAGCTTGAAGTCAGATTGAAAGAAGCTCGCGAAAAAGGCGCTCGCTTTATCATGGTGGCCACCGATGGTGTTTTTTCTATGGACGGATACCTGGCTAACCTACCCAAAATCACCAGGCTGGCCAAAAAATACGACGCGATGGTCATGGTGGATGACTGTCATTCGACTGGCTTTATTGGACCGCAGGGTCGAGGAACTCCTGCCCATTTCGATGTTGATGTTGATATTCTCACCGGCACTCTTGGAAAGGCCCTGGGCGGCGCGCTTGGCGGCTATATCGCAGGGCCGCAACCGGTTATTGATCTACTGCGCCAGCGAGCGCGCCCTTACCTTTTTTCAAATTCCCTGCCTCCAGCAATCGTCGCAGCCGGGATAGAGGTTCTTCGTTTGGTTGAAGAAGGCGATGATCTTCGTATACGACTGTTTGAAAATGCTGCATACTGGCGCAATGGCCTGACAAATCTCGGGTTTAATCTACTTGAGGGCGAGCACCCGATTATTCCGGTGATGCTGGGAGAAGCCCGGCTGAGCCAGGATATGGCCAACCACCTATATGAAAACGGTGTCTATGTCGCCGGCTTCTTCTTCCCGGTGGTTCCCAAAGGCCAGGCTCGCATCCGTACCCAGATGAATGCCGCGTTAACACGTGATGATCTGGATTTTGCCTTGGATGCTTTTGCCAAAGCAGGCCATGAGACAGGAGTTCTGACGTGACAAAATTGATGAAGTGTCTGGTTAAAGCCAAAGCCCAGGAAAGGTTGTGGATTGAGGAGCGACCCATTCCCGAGATCGGCCCTGATGATGTGCTGATCCGTATCAACAAAACTGGCATCTGTGGCACCGACATCCATATATGGAATTGGGATGACTGGGCGCAAAGAACGATACCGGTCGGGTTGATAACAGGTCATGAATTTGCAGGAGAGATTGTTGAGATCGGCCGTGATGTGGATGATTTGAAAATTGGTCAGCGTTGTTCAGGGGAAGGCCATCTGATCGGAAAGCACTCCCGACAAAGCCGCTCCGGTAGATTTCATCTTGATCCAGAAACCAAAGGTATAGGCGTTAATGTAGACGGCGCATTTGCTGAATATCTGAAACTGCCCGCTTTCAACGTGGTACCATTGCCCGATGTCATCCCGGACGAGATTGGTGCAATTCTCGATCCTCTTGGAAACGCGGTGCACACCACCCTCAGCTTTGACCTCGTCGGCGAGGATGTGCTGATCACCGGGGCTGGCCCCATTGGTATCATGGCGGCGGCAGTTGCCCAGCATGTAGGCGCACGCCATGTGGTTATCACCGATGTAAACCAGGCACGGCTTGATCTTGCTGCTCATGTGACAGAAGTGGTGCCGGTTAATGTAATCACCACAGACTTACACGATGTGATGAAACAACTTGGCATGAAACAAGGCTTTGATGTGGGGTTGGAGATGTCCGGCAATTCGCAGGGCTTTGATCAGATGGTCGGGGCCATGGTGATGGGTGGACGCATCGCCATGCTTGGAATTCCGCCGGGCAAAAGCAAGGTTGACTGGAGCAGCATCGTCTTTAAAGCGCTGACCATCAAGGGGGTCTATGGCCGTGAGATTTTTGAGACCTGGTACAAGATGATCGCCATGTTGGAAGACGGGCTGGATGTTAGCCGGATCATCACTCATCGCTTTCATGCCGATGATTTTGAAAATGGTTTTGAGACCATGAAAAGCGGTTCCAGTGGCAAGATAGTGCTGGACTGGTTATAGATGTGATCTTCGCAAAGGCGACGGCCTTACCAATTCTTCTAAATATTGTCACTCAATCATGCTGCTGGCATTCATTTTTGCCAATTATTTCAAATCGCAATCAGTGTCTAATTCTAATTGCCGCATTTGCCCGTCCTACCCGCTCAACCATTCTGAATAAAGCGCGCGCATTATCCGGGTGCAATCTGACGCAGCCATGTGAGGCCGGTCTACCAAGCCGTTTAATCGCGTTGGTTCCATGAACCGCGTATCCACCTTTGAAAAATATCGAATGAGGCATAGGTGACATATGGTATTTTCTTGAGTACCACATTTTATGCATGCGGGTCGGTTTAAAACTGCCCGTTGGTGTGCGATAACCACGGCGTGCTGTAGAAATTTTCCAGGAATGGCGCAACTTACCATTCTGGTAAATTCTCATTTTCTGGTCAGAAAGATCAATCCTGGCTTCCAATTGCGCGGCAAATACACTTGCAGGAAACAATCCTGTGGCAACAACTATACACTTTAACAACGATTTCATGTAAAACTCCCAAAAATTACCGCACACGGATTTCATGATAAACCAATTGGCAATACAGTTCTACCGTGCTCACAAATAATTTATATTTCATACTTAACAGGACTTCGAAACCAATCCACAAGAGCGTGTCGCATTCAATAGGGTTCATTTGACCATATTTACTGGTTCGCTGGCAAGGCGCGTCATGTACAGTGGTCTGGTTGACCACAAACAGGGCGCAACGACGTCCAGAGTACCAGAAAATATGGCCTTCGGTGGGCCAAAACAGCCTATCTCCTGCGTTGCAAATCTTGCCCGATACATTGTATCACGCTGCGATCTGCGCCTTGGTGATAAGCTGTTTTGACTCCATCAAATGAATCCTATTGAATGCGACATGCTCTAACCATTTGATATCGTTAAAATTTGCGTTATTCATTTGACTTTTACCAGACATATGAAACCATACCGAATGCCTGAATTATTCTCACAACTGACAAAAGCCATTGAAGACGCCCGCGATGACATTGTTGCTCTGACCGTCGATCTCGTACGCTTTCCCACAATTAATCCACCCGGCGAAGCCTATACGCCCTGCGCTCAATATGTAGGGCGGCGCCTGTCATCATCCGGTTTTGACGTCACCTATATGCGTGGTGAAGATACACCAGGTGACAATGACAAATATCCACGCACCAATGTAATTGCCCGTCGTGAAGGTAAATATCCGGGTCCTACTGTGCATTTCAATTCTCATATTGATGTCGTGATTGCCGGTGAGGGATGGAGTGTTGATCCATTTGAAGGCGTTATTCGCGATGGAAAAATCATCGGTAGAGGCACCTGCGATATGAAAGGTGGCCTCGCCACTTCAATTATTGCTGTGGAATCTTATATTCGCGCAAACCCCGATTTTCCCGGCGCAATCGAAATTTCCGGCACAGTTGATGAAGAATCCGGTGGTTTTGGTGGCGTTGCCTACCTCGCTGAAAAAGGCCTGTTCTCCAAACCGCGTGTTGATCATGTCATTATTCCTGAACCCTTGAATAAAGACCGGATATGTCTGGGTCATCGCGGTGTCTGGTGGGCTCAAATTCAAACAAAAGGCAAGATTGCGCACGGTTCCATGCCGTTTCTGGGTGATTGCGCCGTGCGCCATATGGGAGCTGTGCTCAATACCTTTGAAAACGATCTATATCCCAAACTGGATCAAAAAAGGACACAAATGCCCGTGGTGCCGGAAGGTGCCAAACGTTCAACAATGAATATCAATTCAATTCATGGTGGTGAAAGCGATGATTATGACGGACTTCCATCGCCCAATGTGCCTGATATCTGTAATTTGACCATCGACAGGCGCTTTTTGATTGAAGAAGACATTACACAGGTTAAAGCCGAAGTAGTTGATCTGCTGGAGGATCTCAAATCCAGTCGCGAAAATTTTGATTATACCATCGAAGACATAATGGAAGTCCTGCCGCTGATGACAGATCGAGATAGCCCGGTCCCCAACGCGGTTGCTGATGGTATCAGGCAGGTATTTGGCAAAGATCCGCAATACATCATATCGCCAGGCACTTATGATCAGAAACATATCGCGCGCATCGGGCATCTGCATGACTGCATCGCCTATGGACCTGGTATCCTCGATCTGGCACATCAGCCGGATGAATTCATCATCATCGATGATATGATCCAATCCGCTAAAGTCATGGCATTTGCCCTACATCAACTGCTGACAAGAGGAACATAACCCGCTACACTTTTCATCAAGTCATGATTTCCACCCAAGAATCCTTTTCGGGTTAAATAATCACACAGTCAAATATCAGGGAGAATTATCAATGAGACATTTCAAACCCATCAACCAAATGATTACCAAGGGTGCACTGGCAATATTATTGATGACAACTGCCGCACAAATTACCACCACTAATATCACTATGGCCGCTATGAAAAATTCGGTTACATTGGGAATGTCCCTGGAACCTCCCCATCTTGACCCGACCGCGGGTGCAGCAGCAGCTATTGATGAAATCGTCTACGCCAACGTATTTGAAGGCCTGACACGTATCGATCGCACCGGTGCAGTGAAACCGGCACTGGCAGAAAGCTGGAGCGTTTCTGACGATGGTAAAATTTACACCTTCAAATTACACACCGGCGTCAAATTCCACGACGGTACAGATTTCGATGCCAATGATGTGAAGTTCTCACTGGACCGTGCCGGTGGTGAAAAATCCACCAATGCACAAAAAGGCCTGTTTAAAGCCATCACCAGTGTTGATGTTATCGATGCCGCAACGGTTAAGATTACCCTGTCATCACCTGCAGGTAATTTCCTCTTCAATATGGGTTGGGGTGATGCAATCATCATCGGCAGTGAAAGTGCCGGGACAAATAAAACGAAACCCATTGGCACCGGCCCGTTTAAATTTTCCAAATGGACAAAAGGCCTCTCAATTGTTTTGGAAAGAAACGATAATTACTGGGGTGAAGCCAAAGTACTCGATAAAGCAGAATTTCGCATCATTCCCGATGCAGCCGCAGCCGTAGCTGCATTGCTTGCCGGTGATGTCGACGGATTTGCAAATTTCCCTTCTCCTGAAGCCATTCCGCAATTCCAGGCTGATCCAAGATTTACAGTTGTTGTTGGATCGACCGAGGGTGAAACCATATTATCTACCAACAATAAAAAGAAACCCTTTGATGATGTAAGGGTTCGCCGCGCAATTGCCCATGCTTTGGAACGCCAAGCTATAATCGATGGTGCGATGTTCGGTTTGGGAACGCCAATTGGCACCCACTTTGCTCCGCACCACCCAGCCTATGTCGATAATGTAAACAAGTATCCTCACGACATTGCCAAAGCCAAGGCATTATTGGCCGAAGCCGGTTACCCGAATGGATTTAAGGCAACCATCAAGCTGCCACCACCAACCTACGCGCGTCGTGGTGGAGAAATTGTTGCTGCCTCTCTGCGAAAAGTCGGCATTGATCTGGAGATTATTCCGGTTGAATGGGGTCAGTGGCTGAAGCAGGTATTTAA
The DNA here is from genome assembly GCA_024224595.1 of Hyphomicrobiales bacterium. GTDB lineage: Bacteria > Pseudomonadota > Alphaproteobacteria > Rhizobiales > Rhizobiaceae > JAAEMP01. The sequence goes on along the minus strand of JAAENI010000506.1, from coordinate 6,917 downwards.
AGGCGAACCCAAGGATTACGATCTGACTATTGTTTCCCACACAGAGCCTCAGGATATCTCCATTTATGCCAATCCCAAATACTATTTCCAGTATGACAGCCAGGCCTTTCGCGATGTGATGGATAAATTGAATGCCACAGTTGATACCGAAGGCCGCTATGCCCTGATGCGTCAGGCTCAAAACATCATCTCTGAAGATGCTGTGAACGGTTATTTGTTTCAGTTGGCCAAAGCCGGTGTCTGGAATGCCAAGCTCGAAGGACTATGGGAAAATTCTCCTGTTCAGGCCAATGACCTGACAGAAGTCCATTGGAAAGAATAGCATATTGACAGATAGTGAGGCCAGGTCTTGCCTGCGCGCGTGAATATTCGAACAGGATTTTGGCCTCACTAATCTTAATGATCATCAGCTTCTACTGCCCTTTGGCTGGTAAACTGACCTATGACTACTTGGTTATTTGATATCTTCTCATATAAATAATTTATTTCGTGAGGTGCTGGTATAATGACATGGAAAAAAATTTGGTCTTATGCATTTTTATCTTTGTTCCCACTTATGATAGCGATCTCGTTTTCCTATGAAGCTAGTGAATCTCAATTTGCTTGGCTGGCATTTTATATAAACACACTTTTGTTTTTGATAATATTTTGGTCGAGAGTGTTTGTTCCAATACTTTTTACTGCCACCTTTAATATCTTATCAGAGTCAGACCAAGCAAAGGCAACAAACAGTTGGCTTGGAAAATTTTTTATTATCAAGGGGTAACCACAGGATGTTTGAATTTGGAGTCTATGCTAAATGTATTGCCTCTGGTGTTGCAGTCGAAATTAATGCAGAAAAAGGAGCAATCATTTCTGGATTTGCGACTGTGAGCGTTGATCTCGCCGATGATATGTGGAGCGCTTGGAGTGTTTCTTGAACAGGTTCTAAGATGTTATATTATCTGATACGTCGATTTACCTCCCTATTGCTGACACTAGCACTCTCAACAATTGTTATTTTCATGGTGATGGAAATTGTGCCAGGTGACCCTGCATTGATCATTTTGGGCATTGGCGCAACCGATGAAACGCTTGCTGCACTTCGTGAGCAAATGGGGCTCAATCTGCCTTTGATGACACGCTATTTGCAATGGGTATCTGGCGTTCTTGTCGGCGATTTGGGCACCAGTTATACCTATTCCGTTCCCGTATCAGAATTGATTGCAGAGCGCTCAATTGTTTCAATACCGCTAGCCATCATTGCGCTAACCCTTTCAACTATTATTGCCATTCCAACTGGAATACTGGCTGCCTCAAAGCGCGGACAAATTGCCGATACCGGTATCATGGGCCTCACTCAATTAGGCATTGCTATTCCTAATTTCTGGTTCGCAATGTTGATGGTTTACGTTTTTGCAGTGATGTTGCGATGGGTTCCGGCGGGAGGGTTCCCCGGATGGGATCAGGGCATATTCAACGCGCTAAAATCACTGGTTCTGCCAGCCGTTGCATTGGCACTGCCGCAGGCAGCAATTTTATCTCGCGTCACTCGCTCTGCATTATTGGAAGCCCTGGGTGAAGATTACATTAGAACGGCGCGTGCGAAAGGTCTCACCCGCTCCATGGTTTTGTGGCGTCACGCATTGCGCGATGCACTGATCCCCGTGCTGACTATTATGGGCCTTCAATTTGCCTTTTTACTTGCCGGAACAATCATCATTGAAAATGTGTTTTATCTTCCCGGTCTTGGGCGTCTGATTTTCCAAGCCATCACCCAGCGTGATTTGATCGTCGTTGAAAGTAGCGTCGTATTACTGGTTGCAAGTGTCATTCTGATAAACTTTATGGTCGATATCGCCTATGCTCTGGTTGACCCTCGCCTGCAAAGCGAGCGTAGTTGAAAATGAGTGAATTAGGGATTGACCGTTCACACCAAATTCCGGACGAAAGGGAGACATGGCGTCATTTCGTACGCAAAGCGATGCGCAATCGTTCATTCGTCATCGGCGCGATCATCACATCAGTTATTCTTTTTACTGCGCTGATATCATTCATCTGGACACCTTTTGATGTCACCAAACTGGAAATTGTCAATCGCTTAAAAAAACCTGACTGGGTCTATTGGTTTGGTACAGACCATTTCGGTCGAGACATGTTTTCGATGATCATGGTCGGTTCACGCAATTCAATTGCCGTTGCCTTCGTTGCAGTTGCCATTGGTCTTGCAATAGGCGTACCGCTGGGCACACTGGCCGCTGCGCGAAAAGGGATAATAGAAGAAATACTGATGCGCTTCAATGACCTGGTATTTGCCTTTCCCGCACTTCTTTCAGCAGTGATGATAACTGCAATATTTGGCCCCGGAGCGGTCAATGCCATCATTGCTATTGGCATTTTCAATATTCCGGTATTTGCACGTCTTTCCCGTTCTGCCGCCATGACAATATGGCCAAGAGAATATGTCATGGCTGCCCGCGTTGCCGGCAAGTCAAGCACACGCATTACCATTGAGCACATCCTTCCCAACATCGCCAATTTACTGATTGTCCAGGCAACCATCCAGTTCTCGCTGGGCATACTGGCCGAAGCCGGATTGTCCTATGTCGGTCTGGGCACCCAACCTCCCATGCCAAGCTGGGGTCGCATGTTGTTTGAAGCCCAGACAATGATCGGATTTGCTCCTCACATGGCTCTTTTCCCGGGCATTGCAATCATTTTCACTGTGCTCGGCCTGAATTTACTCGGTGATGGCCTGCGTGATCTTCTTGATCCCAAATTACGGCGGGAGCGATAGGTATGTTGTCGATTCAAAATTTGTCGCTGGACATTGGCAATACATCGATATTGAAAGATATAGATCTCAAAATCGAGCAAGGTCAGGTGATGGGGCTCGTGGGAGAATCAGGATCCGGCAAATCGATGACAGCCCTGGCAATCATGCAATTGTTGCCGCACTCCTCAACAACCACCGGTCAAATCAATTTTGATGATATTAACATCCTCGACAGTGATGAAAATCAGATGTGCAATCTTCGTGGTGACGATATTGGAATGGTATTCCAGGAACCAATGACAGCACTCAATCCGGTTAAAACCATCGGAGAGCAAATCGCTGAAGGCATTCGCTTTCATACGGGCGCAAGTGGCAAGGACGCTCGCGAGCGGGCTATTGAAATTTTGCAACAGGTTGGCCTGGACCCGATGCAGTATGGATTGGATCGCTACCCCCATGAACTGTCAGGTGGGCAACGCCAGCGTGTGGTAATCGCCATCGCCTGCGCCATGCAACCCAAACTTCTAATTGCTGACGAACCGACCACTGCGCTGGATGTAACGATACAGGCGCAAATACTTGAACTATTACAAAAACTGGTCGAAGAGAATAATATGGGCCTGCTATTGATCAGCCATGATCTGGGTGTCATTGCAGATACCGCAGATGAGATCACTATCATTCGTTCCGGTGAAATAATCGAGTGCGGACCAACCATGGAAATTCTGCGCAATCAATCTCACTCCTACACGAGGCAACTGGCAAAAGCATCAACTCATGTGCCAGTCAGAAAAACCAGACCCGTCACCGCTTCCACCTCAAAAAAACGTCAAACAGAGCCTTTGCTGCAAGTAACAGATTTGATTTGTGAATATCCAACCAAACGAAAATCGCTATTCACAAAGCCCAAACCCTTCCGCGCGGTGGATGGCGTTACATTTGATATCTATCCCGGACAAACTTTAGCGCTTGTGGGAGAATCCGGTTGTGGTAAATCCACACTGGCGAAAACGTTATTACAGGTACACAGGCCACACTCTGGTGAAATAGTATTTGAAAACAAAAACTTGTTGAATTCAAACCGGAAAGAAATGTTTGCCGCCCGCCGCCATATGCAAATTGTCTTTCAGGATCCTTATGGATCGTTTAACCCGCGTCATAAAGTAGGCAACATTGTCTCAGAGCCCATGCATCTGGTCAATCGCAAGGCTACTCAGGATGAACTGATAAAAGCATTGTTACAAGTGGGATTGAGCGCGGATGACCTTGAGAAATACCCGCATGAATTTTCCGGCGGTCAACGCCAAAGGCTGGCTATTGCCCGCGCATTGATCACAAAACCCAGGCTAATCATAGCCGACGAACCTGTTTCAGCTCTGGATGTATCAATCCGTGCCCAGATTCTGGATTTACTAAATGAGCTGCGCGACAATTTTCAGATTTCCTATTTGTTCATCACTCACGATTTAAGTGTAGTTCGCGCATTTTGTGATGATGTAATGGTAATGAACTCCGGGAAAATCATCGAAACAGGTTCAGTTACCAAACTATTTGATAATCCAAAAGATGAGTATACCAGGCAATTGTTAGCCGCTGCTCCTGATCTGCAAAGAACACTGGGTACAAAGCCTATTTAATTCAATTAGGATAACAACTGCTTAGTGGCTTTTGCAACTTTGAAACCGATTCACGATTTGAAAGGTTTTCGACAGATTTTTGGTCACAGCTTTCAGCTGACACCCCCAGGAAACCAGCCCACTCCTTTCTACAATTTAAGAAATTCGTCCCCCAAGCTCCACTGATGGAATTCCTTCAGCGCTAAACAAATACCGGACGGAAAAGAATGTCAGAAATTAGCACAAAAAGGAAAAATTTTGACATTGCCGGAAATAGTATAGACGATCGCTTTGATGCAGCTTGAGCAATTCCCGGAACTCAGATTTGGCGCTTTTCTAGCCCAGCAAACATCGGAAAATAGCTATATATTCCGCGACACCCCTTTGAACTTGCTCGAATACAGCACCATAATTTTCATCTGCTTCCCTGATTTTGGTCAACGATTACGAGGTATCAGCCATAATCATATCAATTCGATGTCTTGATAGTCAGGATTTGATGAGCGCAATCGTGGAGTAACTTAAATCGCCTGGAAATTTGCCAGTGTCTCACCTATTCCGTGATTGATTACGACATCGGCAAGATCATCAAGTTGGGTTTTGTCACGGTTGATGATGGCGAATTTTGCACCTGATTTTTTAGCAACAAGCGGCAAATCAGCAACCGGATGAACCACCAGTGAGGTGCCGATTGCCACAAACAGATCACAGTCTGCTGCGGCTTCAAATGCCCGTCTCGTTTCCATGCGTGGCATTGGTTCGCCGAACATGATAACCGCGGACTTAATAATGCCATGGCATTTTCTGCAACTTGGTGCGCTCGCCGTTTCTTCCAGCATCGCACGACATTCAGAAATCTCGTACCGCAATCCGCATTCGGTACAGTTTGCATAACGGGCGGTCCCGTGTATTTCAATCATCGCATCTGCATTGGTTCCAGCTTGATGGTGCAGTCCATCTACATTCTGGGTAATCAGCATTGAACATCTTCCGCAATTCACCCAGTTTGCGATCGCCTTGTGAGCGACATTGGGGCTGATCTCACCCAACTGGTCGCGCATGAAAAAACGCCTTCGCCAGTCTTCCAGCCTTGCTTCTTCTGAAGCCATGAATTCGGAATATTCAATGATGCGGAATTTCTCCCAGATACCGCCAGGTGAACGAAAATCAGGAATACCGGATTCAGTCGAAACACCCGCCCCGGTCAGGACAACGATATTTTTTGCGTTGGAAATGAGTTCGGCAAAGTCTGACATTCAGTAATCCTTGTTATGTAAATCAGGAGCAGTGAACCAATTTCAGTTCTGTAAACTATTATCTCAAAAACATTCGCTGTTCACCCATACTCCGTCAATTCGAAAAAATAGCAAATGAACTCCAGGAAGCCAGATTTATGTCATCGTGAAAAGGCGAAACTGTCAAAACGAAATGGCAGCTTTATCGCAGAAAATATCAATTTTATGCTTGCCAGCATCCAAAATTTATTAACAGTAGCGACAGGATTTTTTTTCGGAGAAGCAAAATGGAGAATTGGCCAGCACCCTTTTTAGTCAAAGGCAATTTTGTGTCTGTTGTACCGCTTTCACATAAGCATCATGATGATTTGGCCGAGGCAACCACCGATGGTGATTTACACAAACTTTGGTATACAATGATTCCGGATGCAGCGGGTATGGCAGCCGAGATAGATCGCAGGCTTGCTCTTTCATCGATGTTACCATTTGCAATAATCGATAATTCGACGGGCAAAGCGGTTGGTATGACAACTTATATGAACATTGACGCCGCGAACAAACGGCTCAAAATTGGCTCCACCTGGTATCGAAAGTCGGTTCAAAGGACGCCATTGAATACCGAGTGCAAATTACTGTTATTGCAATACGCATTTGAAAAGCTGAATTGTATTTGCGTTGAGTTCCGAACCCATTTTGTCAATGTTCAAAGCCGTCGTGCCATTGAGCGTCTGGGGGCAAAATTTGACGGCGTACTACGTTCAAACATGATTTTGGCAAATGGGACAATCCGGGACACAGCGGTATATTCAGTTATTGCCGGTGAATGGACTACTGTGAAGGCCAATCTGACTTGGAAAATTGAACGCCAGCACTCTTGAAGACGGTAAATTTGCTCGAAAAACCGCCACTTGTTATTACCAAAAATCAATTCTGGTTCAGAATATCATGTCATTTGATTTGAGGCCTGTCCATGTTTGGTAACTTTGGGCTGGCCACTTACCTACTGGTTCAAGCAGGCCCTGTTTCACACAGTAGCAAACAAATGCCTCATATCGATCCATCCGCTGGACAATAACATCAATGTCTACAATCTACATCGCTACAAAATCATATTCCGTGTCACTGATTGAGCCTATCGTTTGGATATCAATGATAGAAATCCATTTGGCCAGAGTCTATCAGGTTTAGTTTGAACCATTTGATGGAGCCAAATCCGTTTATATGCTAGGCGCGGAACGCAGTGCGATACTGGTATCGGGCGAGTTGCGCAACAACGCAGATGGACTGATTTGGCCCACCGAAGGCTTGTTT
>JAAENI010000505.1 GCA_024224595.1 Hyphomicrobiales bacterium | reverse complement strand
TTCCAGCCCTTGCGCATTTCCGGCTTGAGAGCCAGGCCGTGCTCGGTATGAGTAACAAGCATTTCGGCCTGTTCAAACATATCAGCAGTTTCTGCTGAATACAGAATTGATTCGGCAGTTACTCGAACAATCTCTCCTTTTTCCAGCGTCAAGCGCGTTTCGCCACCGTCGCGTTTCAACATCTCAGATATGTGCATATGGCTATTGGTGCGGATATCAAAAAAGTGATGACCTGGGGTTGTAACTAAAACGCGATTGCTGCCGGTATCTTCATCAACAGTGCCGTGCAGGGTTAATTTCATTCATTCCTGCGTCAAATTTTCGAATAAACGTATCACCCGGGCTGGCTGGAGCACTCCATTTTGATCATAAGCCAACACAATATCATTGAGTTGCATTTGATTAATGTTCTTTGCGGTGCCTTCGGCAAGAGTGATTGATGTTTCGGCTGGGAAACACTCATAAAAATTGATGTCATCGGCTTTTTTAGTTATTTTCGCTTTTTCTTCGGGCTCCAAGGGTTTTAGCCCCAGTTTTGCGAGGCGATCTTCCACTTTTTCAATGGTTTCCCGAATTGTTCGGAATTTGCCCGCCCAATTAGGCCCAAAAATCCCAAATGCTCTTGAACTCCCCAAAACCTCATGTAAATTAGCGTCAAACTCAACCTGAAAGTCTAAATATGCCTTACCTGCATTTATGACACCCAGTCTGCCATTAGCTGCGGCAATTTTTCCATCCTCAGCCCTCATCTGCTGGGCCATCTCAGCGAGACTTTTCGCGGCTTCCATCCTATCAAAGGCTCCCATGATCTCATTGCCTTGGTTTAGCCCATCGATACCTTGATCAATTGTTGACCTACCTCTTTTTCCCATCTAACTAGTCGTCCGTGATTTTCGAGGTTTCGGCGAGCTGCACATCAGGACCTGCTGTGCTAATGCAAGATTACACTGATGAGA
>JAAENI010000504.1 GCA_024224595.1 Hyphomicrobiales bacterium | reverse complement strand
TTATAGGCCGTATAGACTGCATTGGACTTCGGCGCACATGCAAGATAGACGCAGGCCTGAGCCAGCGCCAGGTCACCCTCAGGCTCGCCCAGAAAATCGAAACTGTCTTTTGCGGCAATTGCTATCACCAGAGCCTGGGGGTCGCCGTTTCCGATATCTTCGCTGGCCATTCGCACCAGACGACGGGCAATGAACCGTCGGTCTTCTCCGGCATCCAGCATTCGGGCCAGATAATACAGGGATGCATCAGGATCCGACCCCCTCACCGCTTTGTGTAACGCGCTGACAAGATTGTAATGACCATCCTGGCCCTTGTCGTAGATCGGAGCGCGTCGTTGCAACATCTCTTGCAACATCTCGCTGTCAAAAACTTCACCCACTCCTGCTCTGCGCCACACCTCTTCTGCAAGGCTCAAAACAGCTCGACCATCCCCATCCGCCATTTTGATCAGGCTGATGCGGGCACCTTTATCCAAAGGCAGGATTTTGCCGCCCAAATGTTCTGCTCGCAGCAAAAGGCTGGCAAGACTTTCAGGGTCAAGCGCCCTAAATACCAACACATGCGCACGCGACAATAGAGCAGCATTGAGTTCAAATGACGGATTTTCTGTTGTCGCACCGATTAGTACAATCGTACCATCTTCCATAACGGGCAGAAATGAATCGAGTTGAGCACGGTTAAAACGATGAATTTCGTCAACAAACAACAAAGTAGTCTTGCCAATCTGCTTATGAAGTCGCGCCGCCTCAAAAATCTTCTTGAGATCACCGACGCCGGAAAATATTGCAGATATCTGTTGAAAATCCAGGTCTGTCTCGCTGGCAAGCAGCCTTGCTACTGTGGTTTTGCCTGTGCCCGGCGGTCCCCAGAATATGAGACTACCCAATGAGTCCGAAGCCAACATGCGCGTCAAGGCGCCTTTTTCACCGCACAGGTGGTCCTGACCAACAACTTCGCTCAAACAGGAAGGACGAAGCTGGTCAGCCAGTGGTCGATGAGATGACGAGTGATGGGTAGAGTTGCCGTCTGAGTCATTTGATAACGCGAAAAGATCACTCACCGCAACCTCCCGTTGTCAGCGAACAATCTGACGTAACAAACGCCCTTTGCGCTCAATGACAAATTCCCAAATCTGCTGTCTTTGGTTAAGAAATCTTTTCAATTGCCGTGTGCCCGTAATCTCCTGCCGGTTAATATTGCGTATAATATCCAGCTTCCTGAGTCGATATTGATGCGCAAATGACCTTGATCTGACGCTCACCACGACAACACCTGACTTATCTCCGTCCATTCCCAGTTCCTCAGCAGTTGCAGGAGACAGATTATAAACCGTTGCACCGGAAAATGGATTACGTCCGCCAATTTCATATTTGCGCCGGGGGATGGTTTCGGGTGCTGCTTTCAAGCTGATATCGAGTATTTTTCGCTTGCGACGAGACAGGACAGTAATCTTTGCATCGTTGCCAATGCCAATGGTTGCAATCCGGTAACCCAGAGCATCGGGATGTTTGACTTTTTGCTCATTTACCGCCAAAATTACATCACCAACCCTGAGCCCCGCATCTTCTGCCGGTCCTCCTTTGACTATTCCGACAACCATTGCTCCACGGGGTCGTTTTAATCCGAGATTTTCTGCAATGTCAGACGTAACAGTTTGAAATGTTGCCCCTATCCATGGCCGGGTGACGTAATCACCACCAGATTCGGTTGAGCGGAGTACGACTTTTACCATATTCGAAGGAATAGCAAATCCGATGCCATGAGATCCTCCTGACTTGGAGAATATCGCCGTATTGATACCAATCAGTTGGCCACGCATATCAACCAGTGCGCCACCGGAATTGCCTGGATTAATGGCTGCATCTGTCTGAATAAAAAAGCCAAAATCACTGACACCAATTTGTGAACGTGCCAAAGCTGAAATAATGCCACTGGTGACAGTCTGGCCAACGCCAAAAGGATTGCCCACGGCCAGTATCAAATCCCCGACCTCCAGGTCATCGCTGTCACCAATGGGAATAATCGGAAACTTATCTTTTGATCTGATTTGCAACACCGCAAGATCAGCCTTGTCATCTTTGAGCATAATATCAGCATCATATTCTTTACCATCGGCTAAAACAACTTTGACTTTATCAGCACTTTTTATGACATGATGGTTGGTAATGACAATGCCGCTTTTATCGACAATTACACCCGATCCCAGGCTGTTTTTGTTACGTAGCCTGGGCCTGTTATACCCGTCTCTGCCAAAAAAACGTTCAAAAAACGGATCCCCGGCAAAGGGTGATCGTTGAACAACTTTTTTGGAGGCATAAACATTAACAACAGCAGGTGAAATGCGCTTAACAAGAGGCGCAAATGACAGAGTAATATCAAACTCGGATTCGGGAAGTCTGGATTTTGCAGACGGAGCAGAAAAAGACACCGATACAAAGATCAGTGTGATCGCAATTAGTTTAAGTGTGTTCATGAATTTTGTCATGTTGTTTCCCGAGCCCCGACGTAAACTTATCAATGCTTTTTCCAAATAAACCAACCGAATAATTGATATCGCGACACATTTCCAATGATAGTTACACAATCCGATCTAATGATAAAATTAATAGCCTGAGCACTGGTAAATGAAAGGTACCCCAACAATACTGTCATCCTAATCATCAATCAATTCTAAATTGACCTAATTTGAGCAAACCCGCAAATACCATCAACTTAAAACCAAAAATGCCGGAGCTAAAAGCTCCGGCAAATAAACAAAAAACAACAGTATTAATGATATTTACGCGTCTTCGCCCTGTGGTGAATTGGCTTCCATCTCTTCAATCCGCTCACGGTCTTTTGCGCCTTTGGCATCTATATCGCGATCTACAAGCTCCAGGACAGCCATGGGCGCGTTGTCACCATATCTATATCCGGCTTTCATGACACGGGTATACCCACCATTGCGTTCCTGGTAACGGGGTCCAAGAACATCGAACAGTTTCTTAACCTGTTCAACATCACGAATTTTGGAAATAGCCTGTCGTCGTGCGTGAAGGTCACCGCGTTTTCCTAAGGTAATCAGCTTGTCAGACACCCGGCGCATTTCTTTTGCTTTGGGTAATGTAGTAACAATTTGCTCATGCTCGATCAGCGAAGCCGCCATATTGGCGAACATTGCTTTACGGTGGCTGGCCGTTTTGTTTAATTTACGACCTTGTTTACGGTGGCGCATGGCGCTCTCCTTGTTTTGTCTTTTCACGTTGGATCAAAATTCATGAATTTGACCAGGTGCAAAAACGACCTTTTCGGTCAGTATTGATCTTCGTAGCGCTTGGCAAGTTCTTCGATGTTCTCAGGCGGCCATGCAGGAATTTCCATTCCCAGATGCAGGCCCATTCCGGCAAGAACTTCTTTGATTTCATTCAGCGACTTGCGACCAAAATTGGGTGTACGCAACATTTCGGCTTCAGTTTTCTGAATCAGATCACCGATATAGACAATGTTGTCGTTCTTCAGGCAATTTGCTGAACGGACAGACAATTCGAGTTCGTCGACTTTTTTCAGAAGCGCGGGATTGAAAGCCAATTCGGCAACTTCTTCTTTGACTTCCTCTTTTTCCGGCTCTTCGAAATTTACAAAAATCGACAGCTGATCCTGAACAATACGGGCAGCAAATGCCACTGCATCCTCCGGAGAAACAGAACCATCGGTTTCCACGGTCAACGTCAGTTTATCATAGTCAAGGCTTTGGCCCTCACGGGTTTTGTCAATTTTATAAGAGACTTTTCGCACGGGTGAAAACAAACTGTCAATCAGGATCAAACCAATCGGCGAATCCTCAGAACGGTTTCTTTCAGCAGGAACATAACCCTTGCCCGAATCTACTGTTAGCTCCATGCGAACTTCCGCACCCTCATCAAGCGTACAAATCACGTGATCCGGATTTAGAACTTCTACATCCCCAACAGTCTGAATGTCGCTGGCTTTTACAACGCAAGGACCTTCTTTGCGAATGACCATCCGTTTTGGACCATCACCTTCCATGGAGATTGCGATTTCCTTGATGTTCAATACCATGTCAGTGACATCTTCACGCACACCGGCAATTGAAGAAAATTCGTGAAGTACACCGTCTATCTGGACTGCAGTTACCGCAGCACCCTGCAATGAGGACAGCAAGACACGCCTTAGTGCGTTACCTAAAGTCAACCCGTAACCACGTTCCAGTGGTTCGGCAACAATCACTGCCTTGGTTTCACTACTGGAAACAACTTCCAGTTTGTTCGGCTTGATCAATTCATGCCAGTTTTTCTGAATCATATTATATTTTGCTTGGACAACCTTGCCACCATCCTTTCGTGGCAATTTCCAAAAGTTCGCTGCAATGGATTTGTTGCAGGTACCTCAAAAGTCACACAAAATCTAAACCCTGCGCTTTTTGCGGGGGCGACAGCCATTATGTGGAATTGTTGTGACATCGCGAATGGAGGTAATTGTAAATCCGGCCGCCTGTAATGCACGCAGAGCAGATTCACGTCCAGACCCGGGTCCACGCACTTCAACTTCGAGCGTTTTCATCCCATGTTCCTGAGCCTTTTTTGCGGCATCTTCAGCCGCAATCTGCGCAGCGTAAGGTGTAGATTTGCGAGAACCCTTAAACCCTTGCGCCCCGGCAGAAGACCAGGAAATCGCATTTCCCTGGGCATCAGTAATAGTGATCATAGTATTGTTAAATGTTGAATTCACATGGGCAACGCCCGCGGAAATATTCTCGCGTTCGCGACGGCGTACGCGACTGGCATCTTTCGCCATACATGTAGTTCCTTTCGATTTCATCACCACCGTAATTCCGGTGGCTCTACCGGGATGAGCAGGAATTTGCCTGTCCGCCCCTCAATTCAGTTTGCTCAAAAACTTGTAATATCTAATCTGTCGGTTTATTTCTTTTTGCCGGCTATTGCCCTTGCTGGGCCTTTACGGGTACGCGCATTAGTATGCGTTCTTTGACCACGAACAGGCAAACTGCGACGATGACGCAAGCCGCGATAACAACCCAGGTCCATAAGTCGTTTGATATTGACTGAGTTATCACGACGCAAATCGCCTTCAACCATATAGTCTCGGTCAATGGTTTCGCGAATTTTTACAACATCTGCGTCACTTAACTCATTAACCCGTCTTTCAACCGGAATACCGGCCTTTTCGATAATTTCATTTGCAATTTTCTGACCGATTCCATGGATGTAACGTAAAGCGATTACAACTCTCTTATTGGTCGGAATGTTGACACCAGCAATACGGGCCACACCATTTCTCCTTTGGCAGCTTCCTGCCGGTTAACGCCGTACACAATACGGTTTTGTATATACTTAGAACGCAAAAACAATCTCGCCGGATTTGCAGAGGTAAATCCAGCGACGATCAATTGCATATAACGATTTCCATAACCGTTTAGCGGACCAATGGTGTGCTCGTCAAGCATTCATTGAACGGTTTTTACTATTATGATCTCTACCTTATTAGTTATCGCAATGAACTATTCATACTAACTCAAAACAACTCGGTATATTAAGGCGCAGGTCGTTCAAATCAAACATTTTCCAACAAGGCCTGAACATCTTCGGCAATTCCATCGATATCACCCATACCATTGATACCATGGTGCAATTTTTTGGCGTAGTAATACCCAACCAGCGGTGCAGTTTTTTTATAGTAAGCCCGTAGTCGCGTCATCAAAGTCTTGGCATTATCATCCGCTCGGCGAACAAATTCTTCTGAGCCACAGCGATCACATTCACCTGCTTTTTTGGGCAATTTGTATTTATCGTGATAACCTTCCTCACACACTTCGCATGTAAAGCGGCCTGATATGCGGTCCACAAGAGCATCATCATCGACCTGTAATTCTACAACACAATCAAGTTTCAGACCTTTTCCTTCAAGCATGACAGCAAGTGCATCAGCCTGGGCCAGCGTGCGCGGGAAACCATCAAGTATGAAGCCATTGGCGCAATCAGGCATATCAATTCGATCTGACACGATCGAAATGACAATTGCATCAGAAACGAGTTTGCCTGAATCCATCGCAGATTTCGTTTTGATACCAACTTCAGACTTGGCTTCAACTGCATCGCGCAACATATCGCCTGTGGACAATTGCGGAATATTGTTTCGATCCACGATTAGCTTGGCTTGAGTTCCCTTACCCGAACCGGGCGGACCTAAAAGAATGAGTCTCATCGCCTCTTTTTTCCCCCGCGCAGTTTGGATTTTTTGATTAAACCTTCATACTGATTGGCCAATAGATGTCCCTGCACCTGGGCGACAGTATCCATTGTTACAGAAACGACAATCAACAGTGATGTACCACCCAAATAAAATGGCACACCGGTAGCAGAGATCAAAAATTCTGGTAACAGACAAATAATGACAAGATACAGGGCGCCCGCAACAGTAATCCGGGTCAAAACATAGTCAATATATTCAGCCGTACGCTCTCCTGGCCTGATACCGGGAATAAATCCACCCTGTTTTTTCAGATTATCAGCGGTGTCAACCGGATTGAAAACAATAGCCGTATAAAAGAATGCAAAAAACCCGATCATTAATGCAAAAAACACCATATACAATGGCTGACCATGGCCAAGCAGAGCTGTAGTGCGAGAAAGCCATTCAGGCATTGATTCACTATTTGCAAATCCGGCGGCTGTTACTGGCAATAATAATAGTGAAGATGCAAAGATAGGAGGAATTACCCCTGCAGTATTCAATTTCAAAGGCAAATGTGATGAATCACCCTGGAACATACGGTTGCCAACCTGGCGTTTTGGATATTGAATTAACAATCGCCGCTGCGCGCGTTCAATGAACACAATGAACATAATGACCACAATTGCCATTACCAGCACACCTATAATTACCGGTGCTGACAATGCGCCCTGACGTCCGAGTTCCAAAGTCCCCGCAATCGCACTGGGCAGTGCTGCAACAATGCCAGAGAAAATGATCAGTGAAATTCCGTTACCAATTCCCCGAGCAGTAATCTGTTCACCCAACCACATCAGAAACATGGTTCCCCCAACAAGAGTGATCATGGTGGATATTTTGAAAAACCAGCCTGGATCCGTGACAATACCATTGCCCGATTCCAATCCGACCGCAATGCCATAAGCCTGCAAAGTCCCAAGAATAACCGTACCATACCGTGTATACTGGTTAATTACTTTGCGTCCCTGTTCACCTTCTTTTTTCAGTTGTTCCAAAGAAGGCACAACAGAGGTCATCAACTGCATGATGATCGAGGCAGAGATGTAGGGCATAATTCCCAGCGCAAAAATCGCGAGTCGTTCAACAGCTCCACCAGAAAACATGTTGACGAGACCAAGAACACCCTGACTGGCATTGCCAAATGCATTTGCATAAGCTTCAGGATCGATACCTGGCAAAGGGATGTAGGTTCCAACCCGATAAACGATCAGTGCACCCAACGTAAACCAGATGCGTTGTTTGAGCTCAGTCGCCTTGGAAAAGGACGAAAAACTCAAGTTTGATGCAAGTTGTTCTGCTGCCGATGCCATTTCTGTCTCCGATTATGAGCATCAACGATTCTAATGCTCCAAAGCGATATTAATCCAGCTACCTCACTTAGTCATCTCTGATGTAGATTACCACCATACAGTGACAATGTGGTGCACGATCAAGACTAACCTTTTGTCGGTTCTTCGACTGTTACTGGTGCACTAACAATTACCGAACCACCCGCCTTTTCAATTTTCGCAATTGCCGTTTTCGATGCGCCAGCCACTTCGAACGCCAATTTGGATTTGGCATCGCCATCACTTAGCAGACGCACACCGTCTTTTGCGCGACGCAGTACACCAGCCTCTACCAGTGCTTCAACGGTAATGGTCGATTTGGGATTCAGTTTTTTTGCAGCGACAGCTTCTTCAACACGACCAATCGACACAATATTAAGCCTGGAAGCAAATTTGGCATTCGAAAAACCGCGCTTGGGCAAACGCATATAGATTGGCATTTGACCGCCTTCGAAGCCGTTTATTGCGACGCCAGAACGCGATTTCTGACCCTTGACACCACGCCCGCCGGTTTTACCCTTGCTTGAGCCAATACCACGCCCTACCCTTCTACGGGATTTGGAGGCATCAGCATTATCACGAATTTCATTGAGTTTCATGACTATATTCCTTCAAATTCGGACCTGGGTTAAGCGTCCTCTACGACCCGCACCAGATGACTTATTTTTCTAATCATACCGCGAACAGCCGGAGTATCTTCCAGTGTTGATCGGCGATGTATCTTGTTCAAACCAAGACCAACCAACGTCGCACGTTGATTGCCTGGGCGGCGCAAAGGTGAACCAATTTGTTCTACAGTGACCGTTTTTTTATCATTCGCCATATTATGGCTCCTGTCTCTTGTCTGTAATACACACCTGGATTAAGTTAGGTATATCAGCAGAAAATTATTCTTCAGAACCAATCAAATCACGTCGCCGCGCCTGCAGCGTGGCATATTTCATCCCGCGACGAGCAGCAATATCTTTTGGGTGCATCTGATTTTTCAACGCATCAAAAGTAGCGCGAACCATGTTATAAGGGTTCGAAGAACCAATTGATTTAGCAACAACATCTTGCATACCAACGGTTTCAAAAACAGCACGCATAGGACCGCCGGCAATAATACCAGTACCCGCCGGTGCCGCACGAAGCACCACTTTGCCCGCACCATGTCTGCCTTTGACATCGTGGTGAAGTGTACGCCCATCACGCAGGGGTACAAAAATCATTTCCCGCTTGGCCGCTTCTGTCGCTTTGCGTATTGCTTCAGGCACCTCACGTGCCTTACCCTTACCAAAGCCGACCCGGCCTTTTTCATCACCGATTACAACAAGTGCGGCGAAGCCAAACCGACGACCACCTTTCACCACTTTTGCAACTCTGTTGATGTGAACGAGTCTGTCAACAAACTCATTATCACGATCATCGCGATCTTTGCGCGATTTTTCTCTAGGTGCCATTATCCTTATCCTTTGTTCTTTTTCGGTAGCACAAATTGAATTACTTATTAGACGCTAAAACTTCAGCCCGCCTTCGCGCGCAGCATCAGCCAGAGCCTTGACACGGCCATGATAAATAAACGCTCCGCGATCAAATACCACTTCTTTGACACCGGCTTTATCCGCGCGTTCTGCAACCAGTTTTCCAACCGCTGAGGCGGCATTTTTGTCTGCACCATTTTTCAATGACTTGCGCAGATCCTTGTCCAATGTGGATGCAGCAGCAACTGTGACACCATTAACGTCATCAATAATCTGAGCGTAAATATTCTGTGAAGAACGATGGACACTCAAACGCGGGCGACCATTGGCCACTTTTGCAAGAGCACGGCGAACGCGCATGGATCGTCGTTTTGTTTGTGTAAGTTTTGTCATAATTCTTGACCCTACTTCTTCTTGCCTTCTTTGCGGAAGATCGTTTCATCAGCATATTTTACACCCTTGCCCTTATAAGGCTCCGGTGGGCGATAGCTACGAATATTTGCTGCTGCCTGCCCGACTTTTTGCTTGTCAATTCCGCTAACAACCACTTCAGTTGGCTTGGGGCAGGCAATAGAAACCCCTTCAGGGACTTTGAAAACCACATCATGGGAAAAACCCAAAGCAAGTTTCAGATCACTGCCCTGCATCGCAGCACGATAACCAACGCCATTAATTTCCAGTTTCTTTTCGAAACCGTCTTTTACACCAGTAACGATATTGGAAACCATGGTGCGCGACATGCCCCACATCGAGTGAGATATCTTTGAATCATCGCGAGGACCAATTACAACACTGCCCTCTTCCATTTTGACCAGAACATGGTCGTTAAGCACAAACGATAATTCCCCTTTGGGGCCTTTCGCGGAAACTTTCTGACCATCAATAGTAGTCGTCACCCCATCTGGGATCGCTACCGGTGTTTTTCCTATGCGAGACATATCAATTACCTGTTCGCTGTTTTCTATACGGACTGATTTTGCGCACTATTATCAGAATATTGTACACAAAACCTCGCCACCTACATTTTGTTCACGTGCGGCATGATCCGCCATAACACCTTTTGGTGTCGAGAGGATCGAAATGCCTAATCCATTCGCAATTCTGGGAATGGATTTGACCGAGGCATACACGCGCCTACCCGGTTTTGAAACACGGGTTATTTTCTGAATAACCGGAGAGCCTTCATAATATTTAAGTTCAATTTCAATTTCAGCTTTTCCGTTATCAAACTCTGTTTGAGCATAACCACGGATATAACCTTCCGATTGCAATACGTCGAGAATACGCGTACGCAATTTGGAAGCCGGAGTGTTAACTTTTGATTTCGAACGCATTTGAGCATTGCGAATACGTGTCAGCATATCGCCGACTGGATCTGTCATGGACATCTTGAATAAGCCCCTACCAACTGGATTTCACAATACCTGGGATTTTGCCCAGGTTGCCAAGATCGCGAATTGCGATACGAGACATTTTCAATTTACGATAAACGCCGCGTGGACGCCCGGAAACTTCACAACGGTTACGCACCCGGATTTTGGAGGAGTTGCGGGGTAATTCAGAAAGTTTCAACTGCGCCTTGAAGCGTTCTTCAATGGGAAGATCACGATTCTTGATAATTTCCTTCAACGCAGCGCGCCTACCGGCATATTGTTTTACCAGTGCACGCTTTTTGTTGTTTTTCTGGACCGCGCTTACTTTAGCCATGGTCTATTTTTTCCTTATGTTACGAAAGCCGTTACTGCCTATTTATCACGAAACGGAAAATTGAATGCCTTTAGCAAAGCGCGGGCTTCATCATCCGAATTCGCAGTCGTACAAACGATTATGTCCATCCCCCAGATTTGATCAACATTATCATAGTTGATTTCCGGGAAGACAATATGTTCCTTGATGCCCATGGCAAAGTTGCCGCGGCCGTCGAAGGACGGCTTCAGACCGCGAAAGTCGCGGATCCGGGGCATCGCCACCGTGACCAGGCGGTCGAGAAAGTCATACATCCGGTCGCCGCGCAGGGTGACCTTGGTGCCCAGCGGCATGCCTTCGCGAACCCGGAACGATGCGATCGACCTCTTGGCCATGTTGACCAGCGCCTTCTGGCCGGCGATCGCGGTCAGGTCGGCCTGGGCCGACTTGGCCTTCTTGCTGTCGCGAACCGCCGCGGCACCACAGCCGATGTTCAGCACGATCTTGTCGAGCTTAGGGATCTGCATGTCGTTGCCGTAGGAAAACTCTTCCTTCATCGCGGCGCGGATCGTGTCCAAATACTGCGTCTTCAGACGCGGGGTGTAGTTCGTGGCATCAAGCATCGATCACGTCCCCCGTGGTCTTGGCAAAGCGAACCTTCTTGTCGCCTTCGGTCCGGAACCCCACACGGGTCGGTTTGCCGTTGGCGTCGAGATAGGCGAGGTTGGAAAGATCGACCGGCACAGCCACGGGCTGACGTCCGCCCTGGGCCTGCTGGGTCTGGCGGGTGTGGCGGATGGCGATGTTGATGCCCTCGACCACGGCCTTGCCGGCCTTGGGATCGACAGAGGCGATGGTGCCTTCCTTGCCCTTGTCCTTGCCGGCCAGCACGACGACCTTGTCGCCTGTTTTCAGTTTCGCAGCCATCAGAGCACCTCCGGAGCCAGCGAGATGATCTTCATGAAGTTCTTGCCGCGCAACTCGCGAACCACCGGCCCGAAGATACGGGTGCCGACGGGTTCGTTGTTGTTGGTAAGAATGACGGCGGCGTTGCGGTCAAAACGGATCGCGGTGCCGTCCTCACGGCGCACTTCCTTGGCGGTGCGCACGACGACGGCCTTGTGCACGTCGCCTTTCTTGACGCGGCCCCGGGGGATGGCTTCCTTGACCGAGACGACGATGATGTCGCCTACGGATGCGTATTTCCGCTTGGAACCACCCAGGACCTTGATGCACTGAACACGGCGGGCGCCGCTATTGTCAGCAACATCCAGATTGGTCTGCATCTGGATCATTTGGTTTCTCCCGACCTGTGGGGGGGCTTGCTTGCCTTCATCCCCAGGGTTTCGATCAAACCGGGTGTGATAACCGGTGATGTACGGGGGCGCTCGTCAGGCCTTGATGAGCGGCCCGTTCCGTCAGCCTGCGATCACCTCCCAGCGTTTCGTCTTCGAGATCGGCGCGCATTCCTGGATGCGGACTTTGTCGCCGGTCTTGAATTCGTTCTGCGGGTCGTGAGCCCGGTATTTCTTGGACTTACGAACGGTCTTGTGCAGCAGCGGGTGCTTGAAACGACGCTCGACCGAGACGGTGATGGTCTGTTCGTTCTGGTCGCTGACAACGGTGCCAGAGAGGATACGCTTGGGCATGGGCTCAGGCCTCCGAGTTTTCGTTTGCGGACGTCCCGTCCGACGCCGCCGCAGCCGCTTTTTCGTTGAGTATGGTCAGGACACGCGCCGTGTCCCGCTTTACCTCCCGCATGCGCGCGGTGTTCTCCAGCGCGCCAGAGGCTTGCTGGAAACGCAGGTTGAAGCTTTCTTTTTTTAGATCCGCCAACCGGTCGCGCAGTTGATCAGGCGTCTTGTCACGTAGTTCCTGGGCGCTCATGCGCTGTCTTCCT
>JAAENI010000503.1 GCA_024224595.1 Hyphomicrobiales bacterium | reverse complement strand
CAAAACTGGTTGCATGAATAATGACGCATCTATTATTCAGTGGGCAGATTAATGCAAACCAGACAAACTGCTAGAGCACTTTTGATGAGAAATGAATGTTTGATGCTTTGTATTGGTCCACTCAGTCAGCCGCGGAGCGCGGCGCGATGCTATTATCGGGCAAGCTTCGCAACGATGCTGATGGACCAATACAAAGCACCGTTCTTCTGCCTGTGCCACTGAAATCACTCATCAGTCGGGTCGTTCGAAATTACCTACCTGCTTCGTTGAATCCTGCTTATGGTGCTCCCCCGACCACAAAGAAACCTCAACAAAGTTCAGCGAACGCCAAGAATCGACCCTCCTCTGCTTTTTGGGGATGCGCCAGATCAGCTTATCTGCGTCGTTACGAACCTTGCCCGATGCGCTGCATCGCGCTACGATCCGCGCCTGGCTGAATAATCTGATCTGAAGTATCAAATGATTCAGAATAAACCGGAAATGCCCCAATATACGATTTGAAAGCCAGTTCGAAAGGCCGGTTGATGCAAGACGAAAATCCGCAATCTAATCCACCAATTTTCAATATTCCAGCAGTTGCGGGAATCCTGATGCTTGTTATCGTGATTTGCCACATCATCCGGGTATGGTTTATTCCAGATCGTTATGCACAAGATTATCTCATGCTGTTTGCGGCTATTCCTGCGCGATACAGCGATCTGGGTGGATTGTTGCCTTATTCTTTTAGCGCCTGGTATACCCCGCTTAGCCATGCATTTGTTCATGCAGACTGGACGCATTTGCTGATCAATATGGCCTGGATGCTGGCATTTGGTTCAGCAGTTGCCAAGCGTTTTGGTGCTGTCCGATTTTTGGCTCTGTTTATTGTTAGTGCTCTTGTTGCATTTACTTTTCATCTGGTGACACATTGGAATGAATTTAGCCCGATGATTGGCGCCTCGGGTGCCGTTTCAGCATTCATGGGAGCGGCAATCCGGCTACAACGTGATGCCAACAAGCCTGTATTGTCATTGGTTGAGAGCTTTAAGAATCGTGGATTTCTGGCATTTGTTGCGATTTGGTTTGCATTGAATTTGTTAATTGGATTGCAACCGGGGCTGGTGGCAGGTGAAGGCACACAAATAGCCTGGCAGGCGCATGTGGGCGGGTTTTTGACCGGTTTGCTGTTATTTCGTTTTTTTGATCGGGGGAAAACTTTTAGCGTCAACAGTAGTTGACCTTGAAATTTCCATAAACTTGTCCAAAATAGGGTGATATTACTTGAACCGATAATGGAGGGCCACATGTCTGTAGCAACTATGTTAGAAGGTAAATCCAAGAATATTATCTCCGCATCACCAGAAGACAACCTGTCCAGGGTGGTGGCATTATTAGCAAAACACCGCATTGGAGCGGTGATTATTTGTGATGATGCGGGCAATGTGAAGGGCATCATTTCAGAACGCGATGTTGTGCGCGAAATTGCCCGAGACGGCGGCGCGGCACTGGAGATGCAGGTTTCCAAATGTATGACCAGCAAAGTATTGTCATGCACAAGGGAAGATTCGATCAATTATGTCATGGAAGTAATGACAGCAAACCGGTTTCGCCACATGCCGGTTATCAACGATGGAAAATTGCAGGGAATCATCTCGATTGGCGATGTGGTAAAATGCAAAATCGAACAGGCGGAAAGAGATGCTCAGGATATGAGGGATTATATCGCTTCTTGATCTTGATGCCCCCGGAACGTGGGGTAATGCAGGTTTATTTGGAAACTGATTTTCTCTGCCGGGATTTTCTGTTGTTCATCCAGATAAAATAGATATTACGTGAATAAATGAACAATCCCATTCCCTGGCCCATGATGAAAACCGGATCGACGCGATAAATCGCGTAGATCAGCAGCATTGCACCACCGGCAAAGGAAAAATACCAGAAGGTTTCTGGCACAATGGAAATGCGTGCCCTCTCACTGGCAATCCATTGGATGATAAATCGCATGGAAAACATCAATTGAGCGCCAAATCCGACACTTAACCAGGCTAATTCTGTTGCAGATGTTTCAGCCCACCACTGAGCCAGAGCTTCAATCATAATGATTTTCCAGGTGTTTTCATGTCATAAATATCGGTGTTGAATTGCAGGGTATTGCGAACGCCCGTAATTACTCTTCTATCGTATCTGGTGCAATAGTTCTTTTGCGTATCCATGAAACCCCGACAAGATCATAAATGCCAATCAGTGCTCTGTTGAGATTGTTATATTTGGATACGCCGACCAGGCGAGGCCGGTCATTCACCGGTACATATTCACATTGGTAGCCATAAGTCTGAAACAATGCGGGTAAATATCGATGAATTGAGGTAAAAAATGGCAGCCGTAAAAATGCAGAGCGCCAGTATAACTTGATGCCGCAACCGGTATCAGGACAACCATCTCGCAAAACCCAGTCACGAATTTTATTTGCAGCGCGTGAAGCAATTCGTTTCGAACCTGTGTCTTTTCTTTTGGTACGCACGCCACCAACCAGGGCTACTTTTTGGCCGCTGGAATTATCTGCAGGTTCATCCAGTTTTTCATACAAACTGGCGATGTCGGTCGGATCATTCTGGCCATCGCCGTCCATCTGGGCAATAATTGGGTATTTGGATGCCAGAATGCCGGTACGCAGGCTGGCGCTTTGACCGGCATTGGTTTGATGTATGATGAGGCGCAGGTTGGCGAATTTTTTTTGCAGCTTTTTGATTTCATCAACCGAACCATCGCTCGAATGATCATCGACGACAATTAGCTCCCCCAGAATCTTGTCGGGGATTGCTTTGAAACTCTCCTCAACCAGATTACCGATATTTCCTTCTTCATTGAGGGCTGGGATTATCAGTGATATTT
>JAAENI010000502.1 GCA_024224595.1 Hyphomicrobiales bacterium | reverse complement strand
TAAACTGCCATCGGCAGCAAAAACCATTCCCTGTCTTGCTTCAAATGGCCCAAGTGGCCTGCCGTCACTGACTCTACTGGCAATCAGGTCACCAATGTAATTACTACCGGCAAGGGCCCTGCCCTGTTCAGCAAGCAACCCTCGTAATTGTTGTTGAGCTGCATTCAGGCCCTGACTGACCTGATCTCGAGCTTCATCGGCGAGCCAATCATGACTCAATCTGTTGATAAATGTTCCGGCCAAAAGCAGTGGCAATAAACCAAGAACCAGGTAAATTGCCAGGAATCGTTCCTGAAAACCGAGTTTGAATGCAGGCAACCTGCGGGTGATCAGCAGAAATGGTAACGAAATAAGCGAGAAAACAGCCAGCAGTAACAAGTCCAGCAAAATCAATCTCGACATATCCAAAATCTTGTCACGAAGTTTTGATTCTCCAACCCCAATCAGGTAACCAAAGTCACTTCCATCGTGCTGTGCCCATACCGATCGATATTGTTTACCATCAACCCAGACATGGCCCCATTCCAACTCGCCATTCTGAAGTTTAGAAACAGTTTCACTACTCCGTTTTTCAGGAATTGAATGAGAACCGGTTGCCAGCCACTGATTAGCATTTCCACGCAACAGCAACAATTCGTTATCGATTTCCTGTCTTGGCGAATAGCCATTTTCAGGATTCTGTTTTATCCCTGCACCAACTCGCGCACGCAAAGTTGATAGGCGTGAAGAGTCTGTTACAAGCTCCAGTCCAATCCAGCCGCCACCATGTCGACTTATTTCGCCACGCAATACTCGTTGATCGCCATCGGGATAAATTCTGTGCTCCTGTTGCAAGTGAATTTCCCGAGAAACACCAGGCCTGCTGACTACACTTGTTGAAGTGGTCCATTCAGATCGATCGCTTATTTCATATCCATAATCACGCAAAGAACCAGTTGCAAAACCGCTTAGAACCGTGCCATCGTGCTTTACCAAATCCAATCTGCATGGCAAGTTCATCTCTCTGATGCCAGCTTGTTGCCAAAGTGAATAGGCATCCCAATC
>JAAENI010000501.1 GCA_024224595.1 Hyphomicrobiales bacterium | reverse complement strand
GGGCGCGCGCAGGAGCACAGGCGATATCGCATTGACGCTGAACGAGATTGATCAATTGAGCGAACTGGTGGCGCAATTGGCAGATCGCAAACATAGTTTTGACCAAACCACCTCATAGATGGTGGGTACGAAATTATCGTGGATGCGAACAGAAATTGAATGTTGAGCGGTTGATATGAAAAATCGACCGTGGCAATTGTAACGGACAAACTGTCGCGATGACAGAAAATGGAGAATACCGGCATGCCGATCACCCTGCTTGATGGAATTTTACTGGCAATCATGCTGGTATCGGCCGTCCTGGCGATGATCCGCGGGTTTTCCCGCGAGGTTTTGTCAATCATTTCATGGATTGTTGCAGCTGTTGCTGCCTATTATCTTTATGCGCAATTGACACCTTCAGTGCAGGAATACATGCCTAGCCTGGCTTCAAGCAAGACGGTGGCAGATATCATCGCTGCGGCGGCTATTTTTCTGATCACCTTAATTGTGGTCAGCTTTTTGACAAT
>JAAENI010000500.1 GCA_024224595.1 Hyphomicrobiales bacterium | reverse complement strand
GAACAGCAAATTATCAAATATATTACCCAAAGATGATAAAACGCTTTTCTGCCTGCTGGAAAAAAGGCATGACAATTCCCTGACCAACGATCTGGTGCGATTGGGGCGGGTTATTCATTATGAGAACTCGCCTGACGATAGTAATGGGGTCTCTTTGGGGGCAACTGGTAAAATTTGGAAAATGTCCATGGCGGACTTGGCAAACAGTACCTATTGGACCTCCAATGGTCAGTCTGAAATCAAGCGAACCGAGGCATTTGTTCGCGTCTGGCGTAATTCCATCAGCCAGGGAGCGCGATCAGCCCGGGCATTTGCTGACCCGGAGGGAACCGCAAAAGACAAAGACGCTAACGGTAGGGAAATACCGGGTGATATCACCATACAATCGGTTAGTCTTGCTCTGGCCAAAGACCCGGACAGCCATGACAATGCGGCAAAGCAGGCGGGCATATTGTTTGGTAGAAATGCAAAACTGTTTACAGAAAGCGAAGTCTCTACCGATAGTTTTATTTATACAACCCTGCGTCTTTTGGCGAGTGTTCGAAATCAGGGTTTTCACTTCAAGGGCAGGCGTACATTTGTTCAATCTATGAAAAGAGATTTGAGTCAATATGGAGATATCCTGCGTCTGGATAAAGATGACACTTCTTGGAAGACAACACTAGAGGCAATCCGCCAATTGCTTCGTGATGATGAGGCACAGCAACAGCGACGTCTGTATGATGTTTGCGAAGCAGCCCATCTGCATCGATTCGCAAACAAAGATGAATTGGATACCTTCCTAACGTTTGTCGGCAACAATACAAATCCAGATTTCGTATTGCCCAAATTCAATCGTTTGCTTTTGCGGGTGGAAAATACAGAATTGAATATGTTGCCGCGCGCAGCTGGCCGACTCCCCGGGCCTGCAAGTAAAATCGATATGAAGGACAAGGCCAGTCTTGCGAGGTTTGTAGCACTTCGACTGATTTACCAACACAGTTTCGGAGAATGGGTAAAAAAGATATCTACCGGTGACCTTTCAAAGTATTTGGATGCGGCCATCAAAAGGGGAACGCGAGAAGCAAAATCGATTAATGATACAGACGAATTCAATGATTTGATTGTTGCCAAGCCCGAAGAGTTGCGTTCGCTGCCTGCTGGCAGCATCCAGGAATACATGGATGCATTGCAAGCTTATCAAGCCAGCGATATGCGTATCCAGAGAGGGTATGAAAGTGATCGGGAAAAAGCGAAAAAACAGTCTGAATGGATTGAAAACTTCCGGTGTGATATCATCGCGCGCGCATTTGGTGCGTTTTTGGCAAACAACAGAATCAAGTTTGGATGGCTGCTCAACCTCAAGCCGGAAAAAGTTCCCGCAGACAATACTGTTTTCCCTCTCACACCATCTGAAGATGAGAGCACTGAACGCGAGGATTGGCTCGCCGTAATATATTATGTGATGCATCTGGTGCCGGTTGACGATGTGTCGCGCTTGCTGCATCAATTTAAAAAATGGGGAATATTGGAAGTCAAAGCTGCTGAAGGCGGTGAACATCCAATAGATTCAGATGTTGAATCGCTGAAAACCATTCTCACCCTCTATCTCGATATGCATGATGACAAGCATACCGGAGAAGGAATTGAAAATCGCGGTCTCGAGTTATTTCACGATATGTTTGAGGGCGGCAGAAACGTTTTCAATCAGGTTTTCAGCACCGAAGGTTCAGATGATCAGCAATTAGCCACCACCCG
>JAAENI010000499.1 GCA_024224595.1 Hyphomicrobiales bacterium | reverse complement strand
GCATTTTTTACTTGAAATGCCGCGTTGCAGAATGTATATACTTGTTGAAAGAACACTCCCGTGCAGTCGGGATTGCATTCTCCCAAATGTTTCGACTGCAAAATCATTTGATGAAAAAGGATATCAACATGACAAATACAACTAATGATTTCGTAAAATCATTCGAAAAAATGTTCTCCGAAGTTCCAGGAAATTTTGGCGATATTTTCAAAAATTCTGCTCAATACAATGCCAAATTCTACCAGGTTGCACTGGACGCTGCACGAGAAAATGCCGAACTGGCCCAGACATGGACTAAAGATGCAATCAAAAAGGCCGAAAAACTGGCTGTAGTTAAAGACGAGCCTGCAGATTATGCAAAAGCAACTGCTGATTTTGTCACCGAGCAGGTTCAGGCGACGCCAGAGCATGTCGCAGCTTTTGCTGAAGTTGCAAAAAAAGTTCAAACCAAAACTGTTGAACTGATGATGGCGGCAGGTCAGGAATTGCAGGCTGAAGCGACTAAAACAGCAACAAAAGCAACTAAAAAAGCTGCATAACACGCTGAATACTAAACCCTGACATTCCTCCCATGTCAGGAAAAGAGCCGGCTTTCTTTTAGATTGCCGGCTTTTTTGCATCTCGCCGGGCCGCGATGGCAATATACAAAGATTGATGAGTTGCCCTGATGACATCCATGCGATAGATTTGACTAAAACAAATACGAAATAATCGATATAAAATTTGGATTAAGATGGCAGAGAAACAAAACTCCGAACAAATCCTGATCACCCGATATTCCAGCCGCAGGCTTTATAATACAAATTCCAGTGATTATGTGACCCTGGATGACATTGCCGCCCTGATACGCGAAGGCAAGGACATCCGCATTGTCGACAAGAAAAGTGGTGACGACATCACCCGGCAGATACTGTTGCAAATCATCACCGAACACGAAAGCCGTGGTGAGAATATTTTACCACTCAATGTGCTGACCGATATTGTGCGCTCCTATTCCAATCAGGCCCAGGAAATGGTCCCCGATTTTCTTGAGCAATCCTTCCAGGTATTGAAGAAAAAGCAGGAAGAAATTTTCGGCAATCTTGACCCTGGCCAATCGATCAAAAATCTGCAGCAGTGGCAGCAAGACCAGTATAGTGCCATCGATTCAATGATGAGCAGTTGGATGGGCGGCCTGAACGCCAAGACGCCTGAAAATGAGCAGGAGCAGGAAACTCCACCTGATAAAGAAACTGACCGGCAGGATGCTTCAAAGGATGCTGAGGTGGAAGAGCTCAAACAACAGCTGAAGGAAATGCAGGACAAGATTAACAGGCTTTGAGTGTAGAAACCCCGCAAGCCTGCTTTTTTCGACAGTTTGGATTGCCTTCACCGGAGCCGTCAACGAAATCTATGAAGCTGCGTCAATGACAACCCTATCAAGGGTACCTGAAATATTGGTAGAGTATTTTTATCGTGTCATCATTGAATAGAAAGAATATTATGAAAAAATCACTTTTTCTGACAACCCTGCTCGGTCTTTGTCTTCATGTCACAATTGCCAATGCCGATCAGGTTTTTCGCTGCACTGATACCAATAATTCCCTGCATTTTGTGTTGTATGAGGACGCTTCGGGCCCAAGGGGCGGACATATGTATCTCAATAACATCCAGACCGCTGTGCTTCATACCCGGCGCATCAATGACATTTCGGTACGTGCAACGGTCGCGGGAAATACAGCGCAAACGGAACTCGTATTCAATTCCAGTCGCAAGAAAATCTATGTTGAACTAACCGGCACAAGCAATGTTGTGTGCAATGCCAGGGTGACGAATTAATCCAGGGTCTGTTGGCCTTACACATAAGCTGAGCGCCGGGAAAAATGCAGGAACTGTTCGGTTACGCCGACAGCTACCGAAATTGGAAAATAACCTGATTTAATCAAACCAGATTCCAATATAGTTCGTGTCGCCCGTATCGTTTCTCCAGTCACCTAGCATTGAAATTTCCAACGTGGAAACCGCCGTTTGTCGGTGTTTTCCGATAGTTTCGGTTACTGTCACCGTAACCCTGGATGGTTAAATCTTTTTGGTGCAGTTCTTTGTTTATATTTCCGCAAGAAAAAGAAACAGTTTGGTTACAAGCTATGGATCGGATTGATTGCAATAGGTGCACTTCTCTCTGGCTTTACATTTATAGTGGCTGTAAGCCCTTGATTTTGAACATAAAATTTCATAGTGTTGGAGATTCACATGACAAGCTACTCAGAAGAAATATTTGACACCGTTGGAGATAATGCAGGGTGAATTTACAACGTTGCTCCAATTATCGGCGTTGATCCAATCAGCATAGCAGCAGCTCTTGCAGAAGAAATCAATGATCTGTCTCAAACTAGTGAAATTGGGAATCTTTTGAATGACCTTGTTGATTGGCGAGCATCCAAATTTTCTCACCAACAAATACAAAGCGATTATAATTTCCTTAAAGGACTGCCAGCCAATTCAAGTGTACTAAATTTGCCGGGCTTTTATGACAAATGGGATCACGTAGGTTTGCAGGACGTTGGCGTTAGGAATATTAAAGTTAAAACTGCTATAGATTTGCTCAAAAACGCAGGCTCACATACGTCCGAGATTGAGTATCAAGTTTCAGGGTCAGGATACATAAAATTAAATGATGCCGAAGGTCTGCATAAATGCAGGTTTCTCGGATGCCTCGCGCGACTTTTGATTTGGCGCGCAGCGTTGCCTGGCGTCGGAAAAGCAAGGCCCAGAGAAGGCCACTCCGGCAATCTGGCAAGACCCATCGACGGTGTATATGTTTGGATCAAAGGGCTCGGCCGATAAGGCCAAATTTTTCTGAGCCCTGTCAGATAGTGATTCTATCCCGGATAATCCACACGCGTTCGAATTTCGTAGGCGTCGGCATCGGTTGCCGGTTTTGGCTGCTCAGCTCCCTTGGCGATGAAGTTGACCCGGCGCCACGGACCGAAATCCTTCATGTGACGCGGGCGGGAGGCGAGCTTCAAATCGAAGATGCGAACCGGCTCGTTTGGCGCCATGATCAATTCCAACAGCCGCCAACTCGAGCGATAGTGCAATTCGACCGAACCAACAATGATGAGCCGATCGCCCTCCTGGCGACTGGCTTTGTCAAATACCAGTCCAGGTATGCGGTTGCGTTCGGTGTTGAGCTCAATGCGTATGCGACTCAGCGGCGTGGCAGAATCCGTGCCCGGCGGCAGACGAATCTCGAACTCTAGACGTGGAGTGCCACCATGGGCGGTCGAGAGGTCAGGGCGCGTCTTGTAGAAGTACCACATAGCGCCCGCGACCAGGCTAGCGGTGGCCACGATCACCACCGGAATGCGCCAGGCAATGGCACCAAATTCAACGTGCCCACGCCAGCGCAAAGTTACCCAGACGCCGGCCACAAGGCCGATCAAGCCGCCAATTGGGCCGAAGCCCAAAACAGCCAGCATTCCGAGCCCGCCTTCGAAATTCGACACTTCGAGCAGGTTGCCGATCAGCAACGCCAGCAGCGCGGCAACAACCCATCCAAGGGCTGCAGTGATGATGCCGACGA
Source organism: Hyphomicrobiales bacterium (assembly GCA_024224595.1). Lineage (GTDB taxonomy): Bacteria > Pseudomonadota > Alphaproteobacteria > Rhizobiales > Rhizobiaceae > JAAEMP01. The sequence continues at coordinate 146 of JAAENI010000499.1, read as the reverse complement.
TAATTGCGATGAGATAGGTCATGAAGGAACGGTAATGCCAGAGCAACCCGATTTCAAGACGACGCGGATAAATCGCCCTAATCTGACATTCCCAATGTGATCTGCCAGAGCAGTTTCGAGAGAGAAGTGCGGTGGTGCCATCCAGT
>JAAENI010000498.1 GCA_024224595.1 Hyphomicrobiales bacterium | reverse complement strand
GGCATATATCCCCGCCACCGAGTTCGACCCGCCCAGCAGCGGCCAGCCAAACATCTGCAAAATATCATTAGGCTGCGCATCCATGATGAATGTCGAAGGCCAGTACCAGAAGACGTCACTGTCGGTTGTGCCACTTGTCGACTGCCCAACCCCGTCAATCGTATCGCCATACATCTGGCCCTTGAATGAGGTGTTGAACAGGAAGTCACGGCCAGGTCCGCCCAAAGTGACGGCACCCGTACCACCCAAGACGACGAGATTATCATCACCCTCACCGCCATCCAATTCAAGACGATAATCTTTTTCAGCGACCGGGCCTGTAATTTCAAGCTGATCGCCTTCTGAGCGTGATTTATTTGCTTCCGCCTTGTCACGATCTGACTCAAGAAGATACTCACCTGCGGTAATATAGTCTGGGCCATAAGAGACCAGCCAGTCATCTCCTGCCCGCCCAAACACCTTGCCTGAACCAAAATGAAACAGCACATCATTTTCTTCATTGCCGACAAGATATGAAACATCCTCACCAACGAGCCACCCTCCATCTTTGTCAACCTGTTTGACTTGATAGCCGTCAACTATTGATATAGAGGGGGTAAGTGCTTCAAAATATGGCTTGATTACATTATCAGTTAGTAACTCAGCAACGGCAGAAACCATTTTCCCGATAGCACTATTTTCAAGTGTTTCCATGAAAAGCAGCACATTACGTGCCAGATTTACGGTGAAATCATCGTTGGAAAAATCACCATCATCATTAACATTGAACTCCGCACTTTCAAAATGAGCATTGGGATCTGGCAGCGGATCATCCTCACGATCCCTGTAGGCATCTACATAATTTTGAAGAAATTCCTTGAATGCAGTGTAGCCACCAGCAAGGCCAAGACCAAGAACGAATAGTGAGCCACCTGGTACAACTGCTGCCACAAAAAGAGCTCCGCCAATCAACCCGGCCAAAGCGCCTGAGCTTGCAATCAGGCCCGGGCCAAGGCGGGCCAAATATTCATCAAGCGCTTGTGGATCCTCGACAGTATCTGCCCGGTATTTCGTATAAACGGCCAGACCAGCCAAAAAGGCACTTAAAACACTGACCGCAGCACCTGCCTTAACGAACGAAGACGATTTTCCATCACTGTTGATGCGATCAAGCTGCTCATCCACGTCAAGATTTGTAACGTCCTGCTGCACCCGTGTTACAACATCCGGAGCAGCAGCTTTGACCGCAATATATATCTTCTGCAGCCGGGCTTCCATGTCCTTCACGCCCTGTTCCACGCCTTTGGATTGAATGCTTTTGCGCGCTGCCGTATCATGATAATCTTGCAGCGTAATCGGCCTTTTACCATCGGGATCAAAAAGATCTGGATCGTTGAAATCATTGAAAATCTGGCGCTCAAGCGCCTCAATCTCGGTTTTTGCCTCGCCCTTTATCTTTTCAACAGCCGCTTTCGGGTTGTCAGGGTTGGATTGCCAAATTTTTTGCTCAGCCAGAATTCGGGCACGAACGGAATCAGGCACCGGAACTTCGGGAAAAATCCGTGCATAGTCGGGCATATTATCGACCAGCCTAATATTCAACCGTTTGTCCGCATCACTTATGTCTTTGACCGTGATCGTATCCTGCCGCAAAATCGCATCGAACTCAGCTTCGACTGCAGCGCGATTGGCCTTGTAGAGTTCCGTTTTTTCCAGATTAGTTTTGTTATATGAATCCCGAATGCTCTCGTTATGCTCCTTGGCCTTAGCCGCATCTTCAAATTCCGGGTCTTTGGCGTTGATTGCGATATGTTTGATTTTGGAATGACCGTCCGCGTCAATGTCGAAAGGGTTGGCCGCATCAAGAATATCGCTACGCAGATACCCAGC
>JAAENI010000497.1 GCA_024224595.1 Hyphomicrobiales bacterium | reverse complement strand
CACATCTGAATTTGTGATTACTGTATAAACGTGAAACAAAGCCCACTCATCAATGACACTCGGGCAATTCAAAACATCAGGCAAGGCAACACGTGGTGTTTTGAATGGAGCGGAGATCCCGGACATTGTAAAATTCTGAACTGGCTAAGCAGGTGATATCCAGGCACAATGAACGGTCAATTCCGGCAGGGAGCGAAATAATCCGTAAGCGAAAACCGGACCTTCCATCTGAATCCTCCCCCTGAAATCAGTCGCATGAAAAGCGACCAAATTCGGGAGGCATAAAAACGCAAAATCGACAATAATATCAAGTGAATCCGCGAGCGGCTATGTCGCCTCACGTACCTTTATGCAGACGGACCCGATTTTGTCGTTAGCGTAGGATTTAGCACTCAGCCGGAACAGACTGGTCATTAATCTACCGTTTTCGGAGAAGTAGGAAAGGGAGTTTTCAACGCATATTTTGATTCCGAGAATAATTTTTTGAAATAGATGTTTTGGAAAACACTCCCTATGCATGTCGGATATTTACTGCAGTATTTCTAATCAGTGAAATGTAGTCTCACCATCTGGATGATATCGTTTGTCTCCGGTTGCGTGGGGAAGACTTCCCTGGACATCCGGTATGCCAGTTAAGAATATTGCTTCCCTTTGATGACCGGAATAAGCACACATAATATACTCATTCCAATGGTTTATATCCGGACCATATTTTAGCAGATAGCCGAGACGGTCGTCGGTCTTCAGGGCTCTCTTCAACTCCATCCGTGCAAGTTCTCGCTCCAAATAATCAACAAAATCCTGTTCGAGATAGGATTGAATGACATAAGGTGTTATAAATACGATATGGTGTTGGCACAAAGTATTGGGGGGAGGAAGCAAGCGAACGAACCAAATCTGCCCCGAACGACCAGCATAGCCAGCAGGAACATGGCAGGTAACAGTCTCTTCTGTACCGACCTCCCGCAACCGAACCAATTCACCATCCATGCCACAATGAACATAAAACCCCATCCGTGACTTCTGAATTAAACCAAATATGTCGCTCAACCAGGGCGGAAAATCAAACTCCCGTGTGGCGTGCAAAATACAGGTTCCCATGGTCTCGCGGCTGCTGCCAAAGCGGGCATCAAATAGAGCCCACATTGTAAAATAACTAGCAGTCAGCGGACTAATAGGCGGCCCGCTTGGCATGTACTCGTCCTCGGCTGCGCCAACAATTCTGACGTAACCCCTCGCTTCCCTCATAGCAGAAATTTGCTCACCCAAAATTGAGGCAGCATTTTGCGCAAAAATGTAGAGAGCGTGGCAAGGATCGTGATCCCCCGAGAGCAAGTCTTTGAGATAATCGGTATCGAGTCCGCTTTCGTGGGCGATCTCCTTGCCCTCACGCCAAGCGGCCAGATCAACAACCTTCGATCTGCCTTGCGCTGCGATTCTTTTTGCGATCTTATTTGCAACAGATCCCATGGTATTTTTCCTCTCTATCCAGGCCCGCGTCAATCAACTGAGTTTGGACTATACTCGGCAGTGGCATCACAAGCGTCTGTTCCAATTTGGCATACCTGCGGATTCGGTTCGAGCAAAACCCACCTAAATCCGTAATCAAATATATTTTACCCTTTGCCAAGCAGCATTAATCCGCTTCGTTTCTTCTTCAGCCTGTTTTCTACGACCCTGCGACAATGAAGCCACCTTATCAGGATGATACAGGCTCATCAGTAACCGATAGGCCTTTTTGCATTCTTCCTGACTGGCGATCGATATGCGTTTTGCCCGGATGGTATATTGGGCGTGCTATGAAACAGAAAGATTGACACACAACTTCCACCTCTAGCACGCCCTTGGAAATTTGGCGAAAATTCCCCGTGATATTTGCACTTTCAGGGTCTGGATGCAGTTTAATCAGGATAATCCATACCAAGCACCCCTCCCTTTTCCGTAGAGAGTTAGATGCCCTTTTTCGGTAAGCGATCGGAAGTGCTCTTTCAGAGTATTACGGCTTATTCCAGTTAGGATTACCATTTCTCCGATTGTCACCCGACCATGTGCACGGGCTTGCTCCAGAATTTGAACCGAGAGTTTTGGCAATGCCGATAGTAAAAGTTTTTCCCGGTCTATCTTTTTGGCAAGATGAAGCATTTGGGTCCGAAGCGCTTTTAGGAAAAACAATATCCAAGGTTGCCAATTTGGTTTTTCAGACCTGATGGTTTCTTGAGTCTGCCGGAGTGCTCGATAGTAACCTTCCTTGTTTCGTTCAATCACACTCTCAAGAGAACTGTATGGCACGTATGCGTATCCCGCTTGCAGCAGCAGCAGCGTAGTGATGATACGGCTAATTCTGCCATTTCCATCCTGAAAGGGGTGGATTTCCAGAAAAACGACCGAAAACACTGCAACAATAAGCAATGGGTGCAATTGCTTTCCGGTACTCGCACTATTTTCCCAGGTAACCAGTTCTTTCATTAGCTTGGGAGTATCAAACGGTGTCGCTGTCTCAAACACAATTCCAATCTGGTTGCCCTCTTCATCGAAGGCTACAATGCTATTGGAATTAGTTTTGTATTCACCGCGATGACGTTCATCTTTAGCGCTATAGACAAGAAGATCACGATGCAGCTGTTTTATATGGTTTTCTGTAAGTTTGATTTCATCCCATGATTGAAAAACCAATTCCATAGCTTCAGCATAACCTGCAACTTCTTGCTCATCCCTGTTAGAATATTTTCCTATTTCAAGATTGTTTAGTAATTTTTCTACATCTCGATCAGAAAGCTTGCTGCCCTCAATTCGGGTAGACGATCCGACGCTTTCAATGGTCGCCACACGCCTTAATGCAGACAATCTGTCTGGCGCAAGTGTTCCCAGAGCCCTCCACGCACCTTTGAATTCATCAATCTCGGATATTAGTGCCAAAATTTCGGAGGTGATTGTAATGGTGTTTGTTAAAATCATAACACCCGTATATTCACCCAATAGCGCCCATTTTGTCAATCCATTAATTCACCCAATAACACCCAATAATATTCCGCTCCGCATATTGTTTATAGGCATTTTGAGGCACGAGAGATAAGAGACGGGGGTGATTTTCAAACTATTCAGACATGGTCCAACGCACTAAATGTTCAGCTATGAGACGATATGCAGAAGAGGACTAACGCTCAAAAACGCCGAGCGCGCACCTCCAAGTCACCACCAGGCCACCACAGCCCGGTGATTGGCGCTTGCGCGCCAGTGCGCCATGCCTGGCGCACGCGAAATAGTCCGTTAGCGAAAACCGAACCTTCCATCAAAGCGTAGCGAATTTACATTCCGAGCCAATACATTGCAAGCGTGTCGCAATTGGAATGTAATTTGATGGCGAAACTCACCCTTTTGACCCTGAACAGTACTGAAATTCGTTTATAGGTTGCCTGGCAGCTGAGATCGAAGCGCAATTTATGGTGGTCATTTTTGCTGATTATGACTGGTCAAGCAGTCATAATTTTCTTGAAATATTAATTCAAAACTACCATAATGATTGTTGTGATAGTCATATTGACCTGATATGGCTGGTGCAGCAGTCATTCTAAGGGCTATCAACATGGTTAAGTCACGGACATATTCAACATTTGCACGCGAAGCAGCGCGTCTGCTTGGCATGGAAATCAAACTTGCCCGTAAGCAGTGTAAATGGTCAGAAGGAGAACTGGCAACCCGTGCCGGTATTTCCAGATACACGCTTCAGAAGATTGAAAAGGGCGACATGACATGCGCCATCGGTCTTGTGTTCGAAGCGGCCAGTCTTGTGGGCATCAATCTGTTTGAAGCGGAAACATCCCCCTTGCACCGTCAGATGCGTGCGGCCGATAATAAGATTTCTTTGCTGCCCAAAAGCACCCACAATCCAAAGAAAGCTATAGACGATGACTTCTAATCGCAAAACGTATACGGAAGCTTTTGTCTGGATTTGGTTGCCCGGTGCTGTTGAACCCGTCGTGGCAGGCAAGCTTGAGACCGACATGCTTGGGACAAACGGGGGCAATATCCTGTTTAACTACGGTAAGAGCTATCTGGAACGTGATAATGCGATTGCCATTTATGAACCAGAATTGCCGTTGCGGGCGGGTGCTTTGCCCCTGCTTGACGGGCTTTCAATGCCCGGCTGTATCAGGGATGGTGCACCCGATGCCTGGGGGCGGCGGGTGATCATAAATAAACTATTGGGTGCAGCTGCAACCGACACCGCTGATCTGGATGAACTGACCTATATGCTGGAGTCCGGCTCTGATCGTATTGGCGCATTGGATTTTCAAAAATCCGCAACCGTCTACGAGCCACGTTTTGCCAAAAACGCATCATTGCATCAGTTGCTTGAAGCAGCAGAACGGGTTGAAAAGGGCGTGCCTTTGGTGCCTGATCTGGATCAGGCTCTGTTTCATGGCAGTTCCATTGGCGGCGCACGTCCAAAAGCGCTGATTGAGGATGGTGATTATAAATACGTCGCCAAATTCTCAACCGGTACAGACTTGTACAATGTGGTCAAAGCAGAATTTATTGCTATGCGCTTGGCTAATATTTGTGGGCTTACAGTTGCACCCGTCTCTCTCACGCGAGCGGCTGGTAAAGATATTCTGCTGATT
>JAAENI010000496.1 GCA_024224595.1 Hyphomicrobiales bacterium | reverse complement strand
TTGTCCTTCGGAACACTCTGATGGGAAAACCCGAGAAACCAGTTTGTCCCGATGATCATGCGGGGAAGTGAAACACCGCCAACATCCGTTCTGGGAAATACAACCATAATTCATATCCCTTTCTTTTGTTTTTTCAGTCTGCTACTGATAACAGGACCATTATTGTTAGACTAGTGGGCCAGAACGGCCAACAGAAGCAAGGCAACGATATTGGTGATCTTGATCATCGGATTAACCGCTGGACCAGCAGTATCCTTATAAGGATCACCAACGGTGTCGCCGGTGACAGAAGCTTTGTGTGCCTCGCCGCCTTTTTCGTGTTTGACACCATCTTTATCAACAAAGCCGTCTTCAAAAGACTTTTTGGCATTATCCCATGCGCCGCCACCGGCAGTCATTGACACAGCAACAAAGAAGCCATTGACGATCACACCCAACAACATTGCACCCAGAGCTGCAAATGCCTGGTTTTTGTCACCTGTAATCCACAAGACAACATAAAAAGCGAGGATGGGTGACAAGACCGGAAGCAAGGAGGGAATAATCATTTCCTTGATTGCCGATTTTGTCAGCAAGTCAACGGCGCGACCGTAATCAGGTTTTGTTTCTCCTGTCATAATGCCAGGATTTTCACGGAACTGCCTGCGCACTTCTTCGACAACCGCACCACCAGCACGACCAACCGATGTCATGGTGATGCCGCCGAACAGATAAGGCAGCAAACCACCAAACAGCAGACCGACAACAACATAAGGGTTGGTCAAGGCGAAATCGACATTGACACCCTCGAAGAATGATCCCGGCACAGCATTTGTTGCAAAGTGCTTGAGGTCTTCCGTGTAGGCTGCAAACAACACCAGTGCACCCAGGCCTGCAGAACCAATGGCATAGCCTTTGGTAACGGCTTTGGTAGTATTACCCACGGCATCCAGCGCATCAGTAGTTGAGCGAACTTCTGCTGGAAGTTCCGCCATTTCAGCAATGCCACCAGCATTATCTGTCACTGGGCCAAAAGCATCCAGGGCAACAACAAAACCTGCCAGAGCGAGCATCGTTGAAACTGTGATTGCAATGCCAAACAGACCGCCAAGACTGTAGGTGATGATAATACCGGCAATAATAATAATTGCAGGAATTGCAGTCGCTTCCAGAGAAACCGCCAGGCCTTGAATTACGTTGGTACCATGACCTGTTACAGAAGCCTGAGAAATTGAACGCACCGGACGATAACCAACGCCGGTGTAATATTCAGTAACCCAGATGATCAGTCCGGTAATCACCAATCCGACCAGACCACAGTAGAACAAATCACCGCCGGTAAAGGATGCACCTGATGAGGTAGTAAATACTTCACCCATTCCAAGCCAGTACTGGATAATCAGAAAAAGTGCAATTGCCGACAAAACGGCTGTCGCGAGAAACCCTTTGTACAACGCACCCATGATTGAGCTATTTGAACCAAGACGGACAAAAAATGTACCGACAATTGAGGTAACCACACAAGTAGCCCCGATTAGCAATGGCAACGTCATCAAATTTTCTGCTGCGCTGCCTGTAAAGAATATTGAAGCCAATACCATGGTTGCGACAACTGTTACCGCATAGGTTTCAAACAGGTCAGCTGCCATACCGGCGCAGTCTCCAACATTATCACCAACATTATCAGCGATGGTTGCGGGATTGCGAGGATCATCCTCAGGAATGCCAGCTTCAACTTTACCAACGAGGTCAGCACCAACATCAGCACCTTTGGTGAATATGCCACCACCCAAACGTGCGAAGATGGAAATCAGGGAAGCACCAAAGCCCAATGCTACCAGCGCATCAATTACTGTCCTGTCAGTGCCAACCATACCCATTGGACCGGTCAGATACCAAAAGTATGCAGTGACACCAAGCAGAGCAAGACCTGCAACCAGCAAACCGGTGATTGCGCCAGATTTGAATGCAACGTCAAGCCCTGCGCCCAAGCTTTCGCGGGATGCCTGCGCGGTGCGCACATTGGCGCGAACCGAGATCAGCATTCCGATAAAACCTGCTATGCCAGACAATATAGCGCCAATTGCAAAACCAATTGCTACCAGCCAGCCAAGCAAATAAGCGACAATGGCAAAAACCACAATGCCGACCATACCAATGGTTGTATATTGACGTGTCAGATATGCCTGTGCGCCTTCTTGAATATAGCCAGCAATTTCTTGCATACGCTCGTTACCTGCATCAGAATTCATCACTGAACGTGACGCCCATGCAGCGTATATTATGGACAAAAGTCCACACGCCATTACTAAATGGAGCAAATTCATTATGCCCATCCCTCTTGTGTTGGTTCATCAGATTCAAACAATCTGATGAGATAAGTTTCTATTTGTTAGAAGTCACCCCAGGCTTTAAGCGGTATCCCCCGAAAAATGCGTTAAGTGATTTTGTCGCGCACACTACTTTTCTTTAAGCTGACGTCAAGGTATTGTTGCCAAAACACACACATATAGCGAAATTA
>JAAENI010000495.1 GCA_024224595.1 Hyphomicrobiales bacterium | reverse complement strand
TTCTGCAAATGAACCATCCGGAATTGCTTTCAGTACCAAAGAATTAAATATTGAACCAAGCCGACTGATAAAGGAATTTAAAAATAAGACCGGTGGTTGGCTGAAATTAGAGAATATAGTAGAGCCAAGGGAAGGCTTGGATAATGAAAAATCTTTTGACGACGCAATGGAACCACTTAATGTAATGGTATCTGGATTTCCAGCAGATTATATCGAAAACAAAAATGACGGAAAAAGGAATAGATTCCGGCTTCCACCAAAGTCTGACGCCCTCGGTCCTTTTAGTGAATTTGAGGATCTTTATGCAATCGCCGCCAATATTGAAATGTTAAATCAGACTAACCCTAGTTCAAGGAACTATCAGCTACGGGAAGATGTCATAACTGAACGTAAGAAATCAGGTAGCAGATTGGCTGAAATTATCACTGAAAAAGGCTCGCTCTTTGAGTGAGAGGCATCTTAAGAAATTGCTCGGAGAATTTGACAGAACGTAATTACTCACCCCCGACATTCGTGCATTTTGCGCACTGATTTCAGGATATAGTAGTCAAAAGTGTCTAAAACGGGGTTTTCCCGGAGAGTTTTCCGGAATCAACCACGGTTCTGACGGCACAATCGCCTTCAGCTGCCCACATTGATCGGAAGCCATTAGTAACTTTGCGCTGGATGACTACCGGTCGTAACGCCCGCTCACATGCATTGTTGGTTACCTTGACTTCACCTGGGTAATCAACAAAGGTCAACAATCGCGGGCTGGCTCTGGCCAGCTTGGCTTGCAACGTTGTGGCAATCTCGCAGCTTGTGCTGGAAGCCAGAATGTCAGCCAGTGTATTTTCCAATTGTCGCTTTTTGGCCTTCAGTGTGCTGGCGGCAAACCCGGTGATGTCGCACGCAAGCGTAAATACCTTGTCCAGCCACAGTTTGAGCCGCAGCGCTACCATGTCATCACTGGCTTCAAGTGCAAAGGCAATGTCACGAGCAAGATGCGCCAGACAGGTCTGATGATGGTGGCCATGGCCCTGTTGCGCGGAATATGCATCAGACAGCCATATCTTTGGCCGATGATCGTCCATACGCGGCCCGGCAGGCAAGCGAAGTGCCGCCGAGAGGGATGTCGCGAACCACCTGGGCCGCCCGCGAAAGCTGCGCCTCATGAACAATCGCCTGATCGCTCATGAATACCCAATGATAGCCGTTGAGACCCTCAGTACGAAGGCCGGTTTCATCACTGGCCACCATGTCAGCACGGCGCAGGTCCTTGATTGTTTAAGTTCAGCATTCATGAGA
>JAAENI010000494.1 GCA_024224595.1 Hyphomicrobiales bacterium | reverse complement strand
GGGAGATGTTTTTCAAGGTCGGTGCCGGTTTGTCCCGATGCACTGGAGAGTCTGCGCAGACGCAAGCTTCGTGCACCTGAGTAGAAGACTTCATCATCCATTACTTCATCTTCTGTGTTGTCATCCCAGAGATCTGCACCTTCATCTTCAAATCCACCGTGCCACAACATTTCACGGCCGTAGCGGATTTCAAAATTACTTCCAGGAGTTTCTATGCTGGCAAGACTACCGCGACCACTAAGTTTTTCAGGTGGCGATATTGCAAAACCATCTTCTTCAACAAGCTGAAGTACGGTTTCTGTTGCAGTTGACGATGAATCTGTATCTGCTCGATTCAGATAAATCCGAGCTTCATTGCTGTTTGCAATAGGGGTGACAATTGCGTTCATCGACAGAGAATAATCGGCAATTCGTCCGATGATTTCGCGTCCCAGATTTCCGGTCGCTGGTTCTGGAATCCAGTGGTTAATCCAGGCTGGAGTAAATCGGTAACCGGTGATTCCTGTTTTTTCAATTTCCAGAGTCAGAACCATTGTTGGCATGGTTTCTGTGTAGTAGAGATCGAAAATGAAATTACCCAGACTGTGAGCAATGAGTTTGCCGTTATAAGACTCAAAGCCTTGCAGTACGTGAGGGTGGTGGTTGATCAGAATGTCGGCACCAGCATCAATTGCATGACGGCGCAAATCAATTTCACCGGGAGTTGGTTCGTTGCGGAATCTTATTTCAGAATCATTTGCTTCAGCTGCTCT
>JAAENI010000493.1 GCA_024224595.1 Hyphomicrobiales bacterium | reverse complement strand
TCCAGGTTTGCTAACAGTGATTGTGCAAGTCCGACAGACTGCTAGGCCGTTTCTTGTTTACACGGAAGCATTTGATGGGCCAAGCCCTTGCCCGCGTTAAAGATACCAACACAATTTTGGTAAAAATTGAACCAAATGAACCGATACCGTTGCAAATCGACCTCAGAACTGTCAGAATTTAGCGGAGCCGATGTTTTGGCTTGGACAACATCAGAAGAACGCCGGGATATCCCGCTCTAAGATAGAGTTCAAACGCCAGGCAACAAATCTGTAATGAGTAGGCTGGTTTTAAATGATGACACCTGAAAATTTCACGTCCTGGCGCAAAGCCATGGGGCTGAAGCGAAAAGAAATTGCCGCGCTTTTAGGAATAAAAATGCGCAAATTGCGCTCTTATGAAAAGGCTTCAAATCATAAGAACAATATTACAATTCCCAGAGCAATTCAGTTGGCCTGCTATGCCCTTTCTCGTGGCGTGTCGGAATTTGACGGCAATATCGCCAAAAATAGTTTTAACGGCCTTGGTGCTTCAGAGGATATTGAGATGATGAAACCAAAAGACGCGATTAAAGCCAATAAAGGCAGAATCAAAGTCAAATTGTAAATCGATCCTCAGGTAGAGCCCAGGAAGTATCGCACCACATCGATATAATCAAACAACAGGGATATAAAATTAATCCCCATCACCAGAAATAAGTACTTTTTCAGCAGTGAGGGCTCAAGTCCCGGCACAACTTTCCAAAAATACAACAACATCGGTGTCCAGAACACGATATGCGGCAGACCTAAGAGCCGAACATAACCAAATTCAGAATAGAGATATAAAATACCGATAAACGACAGGGCAATTGCCCCCAAAATAACCTAAGTCAATCTTGATTTGAAAATAAAAAAGACTGCGGCAAAATTGACCGGGCCCAGAATGTTCAACCGGATTTGAACCCATAAAGGTTGCTTTTCAACCTCCGCCATAAATGCCTGCAGAACCTCCATCATAACAATTCCTCATATTGGCACGGCTTATCTTAATTCTGGATCCGGCTTAACTTCGTGATCATCTTGAATAATCCAGACGCACAAAATAATCAAATTTTCAGATACATATTATACCAACGGTTTCATTACCAATTTTGCATCGCTCACCTGCCATAGATGGCCATGCGAAATTTTTCAGGCTGCAATAAGTGGCAGTTTCCCCAACATAATTCAATGCAATATCTAATTTGGAAAAGACGGGGTTCCATTCCCCAATTCAATACAATATAAGGCCTTTTTAGCCATCAGAAACAAAAAGCACCGATGCCTTTGATTCGTCTTATCATTGCGTCGAATTTTGCGCGAATAAACGGACAAATCCTGAAATGCCTAAAAGAACAGATATCTCTTCTATCCTGATCATCGGAGCAGGGCCGATTGTAATTGGTCAGGCCTGCGAATTTGACTATTCGGGCACCCAAGCCTGTAAGGCATTGAAAGATGAAGGGTACCGCATCATTCTGGTGAATTCCAATCCGGCAACGATCATGACCGATCCGGATATGGCCGATGCTACCTATATCGAACCGATTACACCTGAAGTTGTTGCCAAAATTATCGAAAAAGAAAGACCCGATGCACTGTTACCGACCATGGGAGGGCAAACAGCGCTCAATTGTGCATTATCACTGAAAAAACTGGGGACTCTGGAAAAGTTCAATGTAGAAATGATTGGTGCTGATGCAGCGGCAATCGATAAGGCTGAAGACCGAGATTTGTTTCGCACAGCAATGCACAAAATTGGTCTGGAGACCCCTCGCTCTGAATTCGTCAATACAACAGATCTGAAGAAGCGTTTTCTTGATGAATACAAATACTCCCATTCTCAATTGAGCGACCCGGAAGCTCTGACCAAATTCGGGGCTGAGTGGGAGAAAGGCGAAATCAGCCGCCGTGAGGAACATCGGCTTGTAGCGCAATTGCAAGCCTTGAAAGCCAGCCAGATTACCGGACTTCCAGCCATTGTGCGTCCCTCATTTACGATGGGCGGACAGGGAGGAGGAATAGCCTATACACTGGAGGAACTGTATGAATTGGTGTTGGGTGGTATTGATGCCTCTCCGACGAATGAAGTTTTAGTTGAAGAAAGCGTACTGGGCTGGAAAGAATTTGAAATGGAAGTTGTGCGCGACCAAGCGGACAATTGCATTATCATTTGCTCAATCGAAAACATCGATCCAATGGGAGTCCATACCGGTGATTCGATTACGGTAGCACCTGCTTTGACCCTGAGTGACAAAGAATATCAAATGATGCGCGATGCATCAATTGCAGTTTTGCGTGAAATTGGTGTTGAAACCGGCGGCTCCAATGTCCAGTTTGCCGTCAATCCACAAAACGGCCGCTTGGTCGTCATTGAAATGAACCCACGGGTATCGCGCTCATCCGCGTTGGCATCAAAAGCCACCGGTTTTCCAATTGCAAAAGTCGCAGCGCGTCTGGCGATTGGATATACACTGGATGAGTTGGAAAATGATATTACAGGTGGAGCAACACCGGCTTCATTCGAGCCCTCGATTGATTACGTTGTCACTAAAATTCCACGTTTCGCATTTGAAAAATTCGCTGAAACATCTGATACCCTGACGACTTCCATGAAATCGGTTGGCGAAGTAATGGCAATTGGCCGAACTTTTGCCGAAAGCCTGCAAAAAGCACTTCGTGGTCTTGAGACCGGATTGAGCGGTCTGGACGAGATTGAGATTGAAGGCCTTGGTGCGGGAGATGACAAAAATGCAATCCGCGCTGCATTAAGTACACCACGTCCAGATCGGCTTTTGAAAGTTGCTCAGGCGATGCGGGTTGGCGCAGATCTCGATGAAATTTACAAGCTATGCAAAATTGATCCATGGTTCCTCGACCAGCTTGCAGACATTGTCAAAATGGAAGAGCGGGTGAAACACAATGGCCTGCCCGGGGATGCACAAAATCTCGCGATGCTCAAATCCATGGGGTTTTCAGATAATCGCCTGGCAAAACTGACAAATACTACGCCAGCTTCGGTAAGCAAACTTCGCGATCAACTCGATGTTCACCCGGTCTACAAACGCATCGATACTTGCGCTGCAGAATTTGCTTCTCCCACTGCCTATATGTATTCGACATACGAAGTTCCTTTTGCCGGTAAACGCGTCAGTGAAGCACAGCCATCTGAACGCGAGAAAGTAATGATATTGGGTGGCGGCCCCAATCGCATCGGTCAGGGTATTGAATTTGATTATTGTTGCTGTCACGCGGCCTTCGCCCTCGCTGACATCGGCATTGAATCGATCATGGTCAATTGCAATCCGGAAACCGTTTCAACAGATTACGACACATCCGATCGCCTCTATTTTGAGCCGCTTACCTTTGAGGATGTCATGGAAATTATTCGCGTCGAACAATCGCACGGACAATTCCTCGGTGTCATTGTTCAGTTTGGCGGTCAGACACCGCTTAATCTGGCCAATGCACTTGAAGAAGCTGGCATACCGATATTGGGCACATCTCCTGATGCCATCGATCTGGCTGAAGACCGTGATCGCTTCCAGAAATTGTTACATGACCTTAATCTGAAACAGCCCGAAAATGGCATTGCCCGGTCGGCCGGGGAAGCCAGGCAGATCGTTGCAAAAATTGGTTATCCGGTCGTCATCCGTCCATCTTATGTACTGGGTGGGCGTGCTATGGAAATTGTTCGTGATGACAAACAATTTGAGCGTTATATCAATGAAGCAGTCATTGTCTCCGGCGATTCCCCCGTTCTGATCGATACCTATCTGACCAACGCAATTGAGGTTGATGTCGATTGTTTATGTGATGGCAAAGATGTTTTCATCTGTGCAATCATGGAGCATATTGAAGAAGCGGGCATTCACTCCGGCGATTCAGCCTGTTCGCTACCCTCCCACTCACTCAGCGATGAAATTCTTGATGAGCTGGAACGCCAATCCCGGGAAATGGCTTTGGCTCTCAATGTTGGCGGTTTGATGAATGTCCAATATGCCATCAAGCACGACATCATTTACGTTCTTGAAGTCAATCCACGTGCATCACGCACCGTGCCGTTTGTTGCCAAAACCATTGGCGCTCCGATTGCAAAAATGGCAACGAGCATCATGGCAGGCAACAATTTGGCCGACACTTTCGATGCCTATGGTGGAAAACCTCAATCACGCAATCTCAAACATGTCGCGGTAAAAGAAGCCGTCTTCCCGTTTGCACGATTTCCTGGAGTCGACACTCTACTGGGCCCTGAAATGCGCTCAACAGGCGAAGTGATGGGCCTCGATATGGAATTTGCAACGGCATTCGCAAAAGCTCAGCTGGGCGCATCCAATACGCTTCCCAAAAAAGGCAATCTGTTCGTTTCCGTTCGTGACAGCGACAAAACACACGTACTGCCGGTCATAAATATCATGGCAGACCAGGGATTTAAGATATTGGCCACCGGCGGAACACAACGCTATTTATGCGAGAATGGCATTGATTGTCAAAGGATCAACAAGGTTCTCGAAGGTCGCCCGCATATTGAAGACGCCATTCGAAACTCTCAAATTCAGCTGGTGATCAATACCACTAAGGGTTCCAGGGCAAGATCGGATTCGCGTTCAATTCGCCAGGCTGCCCTGATGAATCGCGTTCCCTATGTCACCACACTGGCAGGAGCTATGGCTACAGCCCAGGCAATTGCCGCATTAAATAAAGATACGCTACAAGTACGACCATTGCAGGAATACTTTGCCTGAATATCTATTATTGCCGTTGAAAACCAGCCTTTGTAGCAACATACTCTTGACCTTTTCACCGGTTAGCCTTATTTGACTGCTGCCTGTTATGATGACGACCAAATCCCGCCATCATCATCACGGGCAGTGAGATTAGCTTGAACAAAAGTTATCACCCTCTACAACCAGCAATGCCTGGAACCATTCATGGTTAGCGGAACAAGAAAAGCAATTCCGCAACCGATAAATATTTTGTGTTTTCATGCCCGCAGTGACGGGCTAATGCGAAGGAAATCTGATGGACAAAGTTCCTATGACAGCAAGCGGTTTCATGCAACTAGAAAAGGAGCTGAAACGGCGTCAAAGTGAAGATCGCCCGTCGATAGTTCAGGCGATTTCCGAGGCACGCGCCCACGGTGATTTGTCCGAAAATGCCGAATACCATGCCGCCAAAGAGCAACAAAGCCTGAATGAGGGCCGGATATCCGAACTTGAAGGTCTGGTAGCTCTGGCAGAAATTATCGACATCGCCTCTCTCACCGGGGACACGGTCAAATTTGGCGCGACCGTTGGCCTTGTTGATGAAGATACTGATGAGGAAAAGACATATCAGATTGTTGGTGATCAGGAAGCCGATGTGAAACAGGGAAGGATCTCAATTTCTTCCCCGATTGCCCGCGCAATGATAGGCAAATCCGAAGGTGATTCAATTGAAGTCAGCGCTCCTGGCGGATCAAAAGGCTACGAAATCTTATCTGTAAAATTTGTCTGAAATCACACAAATTCTGTAAATCCGAACGGGTTGCAATTGAAGTATTGGGTGATTTGCGGCTCAGGGTGAAATAATGCCCGAAGTAAGAATCTTGTCCGGCAAACGTCGATAAATCAATTTATCCGCTTTCCTGGCCCAAATTGCATTCTCGGACAGTTTCATCCTTGGCCGCCAAACATTCATCCAACGCACAGGACAATTTCCCGCTTCGAGCCCTCCTGGGACATGGTGGGTGTGTCGCAATTTGGATGCTCCTTCTGTGAACGTTCGCCTAACCCCACCTAGACCGTTTCTTGTTTACACGGAAGCATTTAATGGGCCAAGCCAGTTCACTCGGCAAGGCGCAAAACGCAGTGCGATCTGGTTGATCGGATAAGTTTTGCAACGCTGCAGATGAACTGGATTGGTCCACCGAAGGTCGTTTATTCACGCTTTCTG
>JAAENI010000492.1 GCA_024224595.1 Hyphomicrobiales bacterium | reverse complement strand
TATCCAGTTTTGTTAACAGTGATTGTGCAAGTCCGACAGACTGCTAGAGCATGAAAAACAATCGCGTTTGAGCCTATCAGGCTTAGTTTGAATCATTTGACTTGTTCTCAAAACAAGAATGCGCCAACTTCTTCGCTGCATCTGGATATGGACCAAATTAAACCGGAGGCGATCTAGCATTGCCGGTGCATCGCATCCATGCGCAAAGTCCATAAGCGGCGCGGCAAAAGCCGCAGTAAACCCGGCCAATCAAGCTCACGCTACACTACTCTGACCAGAGCCATGATTTATTGGGGCTAGATTTCCTCACTCGAGAATTCGCTGCATTTCAACGCGATCCCATTTATCTTGACCTTGAGGGTTGCATCATATTGAGTGCTGCGTTTCCCCAACATAACCTTGCCCAGTGTCACCCAATCATCTGGACCGGCGGTAAATTCACCGCCCTGGTTAATGTTGGAATTACCGCTACTCCCCCTGCCCGTAACCTTGAAATGGTAAGAACCGCTGATCTTTTTGTCAGTATACAGCATTCCCTGGAGGGTGATCATGCCACGCGATGATGAAGTCTGGACTTCACAGCGCAGCGATTTGGCGTTGGAATTGTCCTGGCTGGCGCCAACATCCACATCACCAGCGCCCAGTGTTAATATCATCGCTGCGGTTCCGACCAGAATAATCTTGTATTTGTTTGACATGTTGAACTCCTTGTTGTGTGTAACCAGACTGTGCGCTGCAATTACTTCGCTCTGCCTGCAGTTTTGATGACAATCAAGTCTATGAGCAAACCTGCACAAAGGCCGACACCTGACGAGTTAAAATTACCCAGTTGATCTGCCTGCGATGCATTGTTGAAACCTTGCTGACCAACACCGATAGCATTATTGATTCTGCTCTAATTGGCAGCTGCAGCGTTATTTATTCCGGTTTGAAAAATACCTATAAGATTGTCGATACCATTCTGGCTTCCGCCAGTTTGATTGTCAAAGTCAAACTGTTGTAGATTGATCTGATTGGCCATGGCAGGTGCCAAGCCAAGACCCATTGCAGTTGCAACAAGAGTGGCGATAAATAGTTTTCGGGACATTGATCCGATATCCCCCAGATGGATTTGATTGGCGCTGTGATGATGACATATTGGTCTCCTTTGTCACGTTTGTATTTCTCAAGTGCTCGCTCTGGCTGGCTGTTCCGACTTTTGGCGACATTCGGGACGATTGTTGGTTATTTTGCCGAACTTTGAACGCAATCCAGCATCTGCGCGTGATACGTCCGTGGTCAAATCGATGCGGAGTTATGTTGGCCGTCATCGCACTTGTGCAGTAGCCTTGAGGCCACAGATGTTCGCCATTATCTGTGACCATAGTTCATGCGGAACTGCGACTGGGGTCAAATTCAAAGACGGAATGGAAATCACACAAAACAATCATATCGCTGCATGCAAAGGCCCATACACCAGATTTGACAATAACTCCAAGCACCTCCCACATTAACTTTAACATTAAACCTTACCACTTGGTTTTTGTTTCAATTCTTACTGATTTCTGCATACTCTTGGAAACTAAAACGGAGAAATCAATATCATGAATAGAATTTCAATGCCCGTGGCTTCTTTGTTGATATTAAGTTCCGCGATTTGCGCCAAGGCTGGCAGCACCAGCAATGTTTCAGCTAGTCAAAATGCCAATACAAACTTTGCTCATATCGAACAAGGGGCTGACATCAACATACTCAATCTGACCCAAACCGGTAGTCGTAATATTGCCAAGGGTGTTCAATTTGGAATTAGTAACCATGCATCGGTTTATCAGCATGGTAGGGCGAGTAGTTCCCTCTTGCGACAAGTTGCGCGTTTAGCTGGCTCTAGCCAATCGATACCAATACCCAGTTATGTCCCAAGTACCAACAGGATCAAGCGTAAGGTGGTTGTTGATAATGGCTACGTTACCTATGTCTTACGCTATCGCAACAAAGGTTTTGATCTTTTGTCGCTGTCTACGACAGCACCTAGGGTGGCTGGTCTTATGCGACGACGCTGATTTTGCCGCAGCAAGGCCGGATTTAATCCGTTCACTCATCAGGTCACGCTCAAATTGTGCGATACCGGCCAACATCGTTACCATCATGCGACCATGGGGGCTGTCAAGTTCAAACGCCACCCCACTCATAGCAACCACAGATGCTTTCCAGTTTGCCAACTAATTGAGGGTTTCCAGTAAATCCTGAGTTGAACGTCCCCAACGGGAAAGTTCGGTTACAAGGACGGTATTAATCTTTCGGGTTTGGGCAAGTTCCATGATCTTGTTGCGCGCTTGACGGTTTGTCTTGGTGCCGGAGATGGTTTTTTTAGATATTCCAATCACCTCCCAACTCGTTCAGCAAATTCGACGAGATCGGCAATCTGGCGCTCACAGCATTGATCCAAGGTGGAAACCCTGGCATAAATGACGGCTTTTTGTCCCGATTGAACTTCCTCAAAATTATTTGTCGCAAGTCGTTGATTTTCTGAGCAATCTTGCAGCGTTATTTTTGGTATAATCGACGCTGAGCGGCAGTCTTTTGCGGTACTGCCGACACTAATTGTTGACCAATTCATTCAAACCTATTTCTAATAATTTTCTGCCACAGATTTTGAGCTTGTGTTTCGTCTGCAATATGAATTTCGGGATCAACGCTGTTTGCCACTACACATTCAAAAATATTGTCTTGTCCCGTAAACACCAGATGTTCGTACCCTTCAAACATTTTCTTATCGTGCCCGGGATGTACCCGGTTTTGTTTCTCCAACTGATCGACCCAGGAAGAATTTGTCACAATTTGGGCTTGATAAGGTTCCAGGCCCTTAGAAAATAGTGGATGTCCATGAATAGCCTCGTCATTAGGAATGCCAAACTTAAAAATCAAGATACTCGAGAAATACACAATGGCAATTTTTTCATCGGATGAATATTGTAACAACAATCGATGCTCGTCTGCATAGATTTTAAAGTACGAAATGACATCAGGATCAGGAAATCTGGAGTCATTTGTTATTGTCTCAGTTTGTTGATTGAACAATTTGCACCACAAATCCAAATACATCTTACCATTCTCAGCTTATTCGCCGGCTTACACTTTAACCCGTTCCATCTTTGGATCGTACAACGGTTTCATATGGACCCGACAAGGAACTCTAGCCGTTGCCACTTCCAGTTCATATGACCCACTGTTGATATAGTCGCTATCAACGCCGTCGGCATTACGAATGTAGCCGTATCCAATCGATTTTCCCAGCGTATGCCCATAACCGCCTGAGGTTAACCAGCCTACCCGTTCACCCTCACGATAGATTGTCTCTCTGCCTTGCAAAACAGTTTTGCTATCATCGGTTGTGAAACAGGCGAGTTGCTTTTTGACACCTTCATGTTTTTGAGCGGCAATCGCCTCGCGGCCTTTAAAGGGAATACTGGTTTTCATCTTAACCGCCCAGCCCAACCCAGATTCCAATGGAGTGTGGTCAGGACCAATG
>JAAENI010000491.1 GCA_024224595.1 Hyphomicrobiales bacterium | reverse complement strand
CGATGTTAAATTCATTGGCAAGATCGTCAAAGGTATCGCTGCCAGAGAATTGAAAGGTGTTGTTGATGATGCCAAAAAATCCCTGGGATCAGGGATCGTTGCTATTTGCGCAGTCAGCGAAGATGGCAAAGCGGCTATTGTGGTGGGTATTACCGATGATCTGACTTCAAGCTACAATGCTGTCGATCTCGTGCGCATTGCATCTGCAATCGTTGGCGGCAAAGGCGGTGGCGGCAGGCCTGATATGGCGCAGGCTGGTGGACCTGATGGCGATAAAATTGCTGATGCCCTTGATGCGATCAAGAAATCAATTGCAGTTTAAGCCCCAAGTTTTTTTACCAATCGGCAATATAGCAAGATTTGTCAATTTGATCTGTGCAACATTGTTCCTGAATGTTTCTGCTAAAATTGGCATTGAGACAAGGGGTGAATTTGAAGAATGAATACCAAATGGGCACAATACGAAAAAAGACTGCTGCGTGTCAGTGAATATATCCACGACCATCTGGATGACGCTTTGGATATGGAACTGCTGTCACAGGTTGCCTGCCTGTCTGTCTATCACTGGCATCGAATTTATCGAGCTATATATGGTGAAACGGTTACCGCAACCATCAAACGCCTGCGGCTCAATCGGGCGGCGCATGATCTGATCAGGTTGAATATTCCCATTGCCAAAATAGCAGAACAGGCTGGATATCCAAACCTGCCGTCCTTCAACCGAACATTCAAAAAAGCCTATGGCCTGCCACCGGGTCAATTTCGAGCAATGGGGGGAACGGGCATTGTGACAAATGTGAGTGGCAAGGAAAAATCTGAAATGTTTGATGTGAAAATTACACAATGGGTGCCAATTACATTAGCTGGGATCATGTTCACAGGGCCCTATAGCCAGGTCGGAAAAGCCTTTGAACAATTAAACGGACTTGCGGCAACCAGAGGTCTGCATGGCCCTGATCAAAGGGTGATCGGCATATATTATGACGATCCCAATGTGATTGAAGAGACAAAATTACGTACATTTGCAGGTATTTCCATACCCGAAGAAATCAGCGTTAAACCACCACTTGAAACCGCGACAATTGCGGGTGGCAAGTATGCAGTATTCCGATATCAGGGACCTTATTCAGGTTTTGAGGACTGTTATGAATGGATCTATGGTGAATGGTTGAAAAACTGCCAGTATGATTTGAGAGATGAACCCGGGTTCGCCCAATATCTCAATCCGGCTCATACGATTCCAAGTGAATTGCTGAGCGATATTT
>JAAENI010000490.1 GCA_024224595.1 Hyphomicrobiales bacterium | reverse complement strand
ATGGTGATGCAATAACCAACGCCAATGAAATGGCGAAGGATTTTGCTGAATATCTGGAAGCCAACCGCAACGAGATCGAAGCATTGACGATTTTTTACGATACACCCGCACGCCGCGCAACGCTCACTTACAAGATGATCCGCGAACTGGGTGAAAAGCTCAAAAGTGACAAACCGGCACTGGCGCCGCTCAGGGTGTGGCAGGCCTATGCTCTGCTGGATGAATACAAGGGGAAACAGCCGACAAGCGAGCTAACCGCTTTGGTAGCACTGGTCAGGCGGGTTTGCAGGATTGATGAAAAGATTTTACCTTATTCGGAAACCGTGCGCAAAAACTTTCAGAACTGGATCATGAAACATCACAGTGGCGGCGGAGAAAAATTCAATGAGGAGCAAATGGAATGGCTACGTATGATCCGTGATCACGTCATCATGTCATTTCATATCGAACGTGATGACCTTGATCTGTCACCGTTTGATGCAAAGGGTGGCATCGGCCGCATGCATCAACTTTTTGGTGCGCGCTTGGATTATGTGATTGATGAGCTGAACGAGGCATTGGCGGGATGATGGAGAAAGAACAAAAACTACCTGATACTTGGGAAACTGTGGAAATTGGTAAGCTAAGTGATCTCAAGAACGGGCGGGCATTCAAACCAACAGATTGGACCAAAGACGGGCTAAAGATTGTCCGAATTCAGAATCTAAATAATCCTGACGCAAATTATAATAATTATTCCGGCGAAGTACGAGACAGATTCATCATCAATACCGGTGATCTGCTATTTGCGTGGTCTGGCACTCCAGGAACATCTTTCGGGGCTCATATCTGGCGTGGCGAGAGAGCTGTGTTGAATCAGCATATATTCAGAGTAGATTTCGATGAAACAATAGTCTCTAAAAAATACTTCAACTATGCCATAAACCAAAAACTCAGTGAGTTAATTCAAAAAGCACATGGTGGAGTTGGTCTTAGGCACGTAACCAAGGGTAAGTTTGAAGAAACTGTGATCGAGCTGCCACCATTCTCAGAACAACGCCGCATTGTGGCGAAGATTGAGGAACTGTTTTCAGAGCTGGACAAGGGGGTGGAAAGCCTGAAAACGGCGCGCGCGCAGCT
>JAAENI010000489.1 GCA_024224595.1 Hyphomicrobiales bacterium | reverse complement strand
CGGTTTCTCTTTTCAACAACCGATAGACTTCAATAGGAGAAGAACTGGGCGGGTTATCAAAAGTGGGGCGATTAAAATCACAACCAAAATATGGCGAACACCACATGAAGTGCAGGTCACCGTAGAACTCTCGATTAATTGCGACAGATACCCTCGACACTGCTGAGTATAATATTGGCCTCTGCATCGTATCTAAATTGATCAACTGTGCACTCCACGATGCGTTCTCTTGATTTGCAATACTACTCGGCATCACACAATCTCCAATGATGATCACTGATATGAGATTATTTTGCGACTAATTATGCAGAGTATTTCAATTGCCATCAAACACAAGGATAAAGGAACAGTTGACCTAAACTCAGAACTCAAAGCGGGCTTCGGTAGGCAGAAGTTGACCTGAAAGAAACGAAGCGCGGTGTGTCAGTTTCGGTTGGACGTCAAGGTTACAGAATTTCGTTTCTAGATAGCACCCTACGGAGCTCCACTATGTAGATTTGATTTATGATGACATTGACACCTTGGTTGCCCGCATTGAAATCCCGGAACATTGCTAACGCGTCACTGATTTTTGCTACGCAAGGCCACCACCACGCCGACTGAAGGTCGAGAGACAAGTTCATAGGGGTTCGCCACTCGCGCTCATGAGTCCAGTCGATTGGATTCACACCATTTAGGGCAGTAGTGATAAGCCTAAAGCGTTCGTTTTTCGGCCAAGATGGATTGCCGGGGTTCTCGGTATATATGGCCGGCCGCCCCCCTCGCTGCCAAAAAGCTGCTTTACTTACAATCACACCATACGGTTGACGACCGTTGGGGTTTGTTTTGATCAGTTCATCCCAATATCGCGGTGGGACGTCATAAAAACAAACAGCACCTTCGGGATGATATTTTGTGATCGCTTGATGTCGTGAAACTGCTATCTCTTGGCTGTTGATAATATTGTACAGAACCTGAAAGGGTGAATGTCCAATATTAGAAGGTTTTGTGAAGTGGACCAGCCAATGAGATATGTCCTCTCGATTTAACGCTGTTTGATATCTAGTCATCGTCCTCATCCAAAAGGTCGAGCGCCCCGATATCTAACGAGCGTTCGAGCAACGCATGATAGTAGTTTTCGGGAAAGCTCTCTGTTTTATCCTGCATGTGTTGTTTGATTACGAGGTAGGGATTCCAAATCTGCACATAATTCAAATCTCCAGATGGGCCGGGTTTGGTTGATATGAATTTCAGTGCTTCAAGTCGCCTTACACGTTCCTTCCACGTCGACACGCCACGCTCGCCCGAATAGCCAGATGCAAAAGCGGTCTCATGCGGCTTGCTCAATGTCAGGAAGCATTGCTCATTACTGCGACACCAAAGTTCAAGGTATGTTGTTGAAACCGGCTTACCCTTACCAGATAGGGCGTCCATAATTGCACCAATCAACGGCATCGTCCTCGGCATGGACGAATATCCCTTGGTCTTGGATCTGTTTTTGACATCCCAAACAAAATTTTCGTCCAAATCGGGAAACAGATTTGCCCGCAACTGGGACTGTTTCTCTTTCATTCTGGCTAGGCCAGATCGACGTTTTGCATTCATGAGGCCATCCGTTCATTCAATTATAAGAAGCGCGACGGGGCGTCCCCCGCCGCATTTTCTGACGAATTGGTGTGGAGGTTTGGACCCAACTCACCGCCGCGACATAGACAGATTAGCAAAATGGTTTGGACCCATTTTTCTGCCACGACACTAATATAGTGAATTAACACAATAAAATCAATAACTTAGTTGTTTAAAATTTATTCTTTTTGCGGCGTATAGTGTGTATTGGTTAATATCATAATGCACATACATCGTCAATTCACAACCTTCTCGACGTTGAGGTATTTTGTGAATGTCAATATTTTCAAGTGGTTAAGGGCAGGTAGTAGTGATCCTATGGTGTTCAAGTGCTCCCACGTGCTCGCATGTGCTCATATGGTGCTCCCGAGGGTACAGGGAGGACGGGGCATCCATGGCAGCCATCAACTATCTAGATCGATCAGGATCACGACGTGAGGCAGGGGAAAAATTTGTAGTGCCCACGGTTAGAACGCCGGTGCAAATTTTACCCAACGTAGGATTTCGCCGCCATCCGTAGCGATCCCACGGCTTCGGGCACGTTCTTCTGATATTTGCCAAAACCAATCCCGGTCGCGGTATAACCAACCGGGAAATCCTCTCACGAAACGGCTCGAAACTGTTCAAACAAACCAAGCCACTTCTGGCTGAAACGGAATTGGCCATTTTTTTTCACATTCCATAATGGAATTTATGCGGCTCGGGATCTGCATGCACATAGGGATGTACATCTTGTATCCCCATATTTGGATAATACCTATCCCCAAACATAGGGCTACACTTCAACACATTCCGCCACACAGTCGTCAGGCTTACCGCCATGACTTCACCAGCCATATCCTGCTAAAAAGACAGGACAGGCCCACACTCATGCGATCACAAGGACACGACATGATTGGGGTATAGCTG
>JAAENI010000488.1 GCA_024224595.1 Hyphomicrobiales bacterium | reverse complement strand
CTCATGCTGCGATTAATGATTTTAAATTCAGGAGATTGTTGATAGTGGGCGAATTCTTCCTGCCATTCCAGCTCGGTAACTGGAGGTATAACACCATGAATAGGGGCCCAGCTCACCATGGATAGTCCTGAGCCGGTCAATCGGGTCACTCCACCGAGAATGACCATAAGAAAAATCAATGCCGCACAAATCAGTAGCCATTTGGCAATTGCCCTGTCATTTTCAAATTCAAACATGGTTCGCACTCAAAAAAGAAAACAGTATATCAGAGGTCCATAGCGGTAATAAAATGACTCGCAATAGGTGAAAAAATTCAGCCCAATCTGCCCTGTACCCATGCGGATAGCTGAGACAACAATTGCTGTTCCCTGCTCCCCTCTTCCTTCTGCGCCAGAGTAATTAACTGCTGTTGAAACTGTTGCACAGTCAGCCCCGCCCCAAATTCACCCTCTATCAGGCGACGCTGGCAAAAATTCTGCCAGTCTCGGATTTCCTGATCGGTCAGGGAATACGGATAATTGCGTGCCCGATAACGAAATAACAGTGTTTGCAGCCTCTCATCCTGAAATGTGTCAGCCTCCCAACCAGCGAGTTGTTCAGGCGTCGCGGCCAGTAGTTGATTACAGGTTAACCTGTCCTGTTGACCGATAAACCCCTCATACAATGCGAAATCCGCATCAACTTCCGCAAAATCGGG
>JAAENI010000487.1 GCA_024224595.1 Hyphomicrobiales bacterium | reverse complement strand
TGGCCATGGTAGAAATTGTTGAAGATGGTGGACAGGCAGCGATTATGGCGCCAACAGAGATTCTTGCGCGACAGCACATGCAGTCGATTGGTGATATTTGCCGCAATATTGGAATAGAGGTCGAAATACTCACCGGCAGGGAAAAGGGGAAGACAAGAAACCTGATAAATCAGCGTCTGAAATCAGGCGAAATCGATATTATCATTGGTACGCATGCCCTGTTTCAGTCTGATGTTGAATTCAATGGCCTGGGTCTTGCAGTAATCGATGAACAACACCGCTTTGGCGTTCATCAGCGTTTGATGTTGAGTGACAAGGGTTCACATACCGATATTCTGGTAATGACGGCAACGCCCATTCCCCGTACCCTGGTAATGACCGCCTATGGTGACATGGATGTGTCGAAACTGGCTGAAAAACCCGATGGGCGTTTACCAGTAACAACCAGTGCAATGGCAACAGATAAACTGGATATTTTGGTCCAACGCATCGCCTCAGCTGTCAAAGATGGTCAAAAAATATTCTGGATTTGTCCCCTGGTTGAAGAGAGCGAGGAACTGAATCTGACTTCGGCAACCGAACGCTATGACAGCCTGAACAGGCAACTTGGCGCGCCAGTCGGATTAATCCACGGACGCATGGCTACCGCAGACAAAGACAGCGCCATGGAAGCATTTCGCAGCGGTGAAACCCGGATACTTGTTGCAACGACTGTGGTTGAAGTCGGTGTGGATGTTCCCGACGCAACCATCATGGTGATCGAACATGCAGAGCGTTTCGGTCTGGCTCAATTGCACCAATTACGCGGAAGGGTGGGACGCGGCAAGGAAGCGTCCAATTGCATTTTATTGTATAAAGCCCCATTGGGCGAAATCGCAAAAGCCCGCATCAATATCATGCGCGAAAGCGAAGATGGATTTCGAATTGCCGAGGAAGATTTGCGTCTTCGCGGTGAAGGAGAATTACTGGGTATCCGTCAATCTGGAATTCCCGGATATTCACTGGCCCAAAGCGAACATCATCATGACATCCTGGCCATGGCAAGAGACGACGCACGCATGGTTATTGAAACCAATGCAAACCTGGAAGGCGAACGCGGCGAAGCACTGAGAATTCTGCTCTATTTATTTGGTCAGGATCAGGCAGTGCGTCTGTTACGATCTGGCTGATGTTACACTCAGGAGTGGCTAGACCCAATTAGGAGGGTGTTTTTGCGCAGATTAAGCAGTTCAAAGGCAAGAAAAGACTTGAAGAGCATAGCATCGCTACGGTCAAAAGACTTGACGCTGCCTTTGAACTGTTTAATAGCGCCGCTTCGCGATGGGGCCAATTTTCCAGCCAGACATTGTTGCAAAGCCTTGAAAACTTGACGGTTTCCTGCGTTTTGCCTCCAAGTCAGTGACATGTGGCTGACTGGATAATTGACTCCCACAAAAGTACTCTCCTAATTGGGTTCAGACCCTGGGCAACTTCCTTTTAAGCCTTTTGTTTTTCTGATTTTTTCACCTCAACCGTTTCAGGAGAAACCAGACCGGCCGAAATTACCAGTTTGGCGGCATCTTCAACTTTCATGTCGAGAATTGTAACATCCTTCTTGGGCACAAAAAGCAGAAAACCCGATGTCGGATTGGGTGTTGTCGGCAGGAAAACACTAACGGTTGTCTGTTTGATATCTTTCAGACGTCGGTCAACTTCACCTAATGTATCGGTTGCAATAAAAACAATAGCCCACAGTCCTTTGCGCGGATATTCAATTATCCCCACTTCCTGAAAAGATGAACTTTTGTCTGACAACACCGTTTGGAATATTTGTTTCAAACCGGAATACAGATTGCGAACAACCGGCATTCGGCCCAGCAATACCTCACCATACGACCAGATTGTCCGTCCGATATAGTTGGCGGTTAAAAAACCAACAATAGTGATGACAAATAACGCAATAACCAGGCCAAATCCCGGAATAGAAAATGGCAGATAAGTATCCGGATTATATACTGTCGGAATATAGGGAATGATCCAGGAATCAATCCAGCCAATCAGCGACCAGACAAGATAGGCGGTAATGCCGACCGGTGCACAGATGATCAGCCCAGTCAAGAAATAGTTTCTTAGCCGCGCCACGCCACCAATTCGGGTTTTAATTGTATCTGGCATAGGTCAAAAATTTCCTGCTGTACCACTAATGAAAACTACCATGCACTTATATGGACGTTTGAAAGAAATTTTTAAAGGCAATATTCAAATTAAATGATTTTACTCAACCGTAACCGATTTTGCCAGATTACGGGGTTGGTCCACATCGGTACCCATAAACACTGCTGTATGATAGGCCAGCAATTGCGCCGGTATGGAATAGATCAGTGGGGTCAATATATCAGGCATATCGGGCATAATCAAAGTATGCTCCGTATCCATAGAAGCTTTTGCCGCGCCGGTTCTATCTGTAATCAGGATAATTCGGCCACCACGCGCGGCAACTTCCTGCATGTTGGAAACGGTTTTGTCGAATATTTTGTCATGTGGTGCAATGACTATAACCGGCATATCCTCATCGATCAGCGCGATTGGGCCGTGTTTTAATTCCCCTGCCGCATAGCCTTCGGCGTGGATATAAGACAGTTCCTTCAGTTTGAGCGCACCCTCAAGAGCCAGCGGGTAATTGGTATCACGACCCAGATACAAGACATGTTTGACCTTTGCCAGATCACCGGCAATTTTCTGTATCTCCTGTTCCAGTTTCAATGCCTGATTGGCAAATTTTGGTGCTTCAGACAAATTGTGAACCAATTTTTCTTCCTGTTGCCCACTCAGTACGCCCTTTGCGCGGCCTACCGCGACCGCCATTGAAGCAAGTACCGACAGTTGGCAGGTCAGTGCCTTAGTGGATGCAACACCAATTTCGGGGCCTGCAAGGGTTTGAAATATCGCGTCTGATTCACGCGCCATAGTGGATTCACGTACATTAACAACCGAACCAATATGTTGCCCCTGCGCACGGCAATAACGCAGTGCAGCAAGAGTATCGGCAGTTTCTCCAGATTGCGATATAAAGAGCGAAAGTCCACCCTTTGCCAGCGGCATTTCACGATATCTGAACTCTGAAGCAATATCGATATCAACCGGTACGCGGGCATATCGCTCAAACCAGTATTTGGAAACCAACCCCGCCAAATAGGCTGTGCCACATGCAGATATTGCAATTCTGTCAAGATTGGCAAAGTCAAAAGGCAATTCTTTGGGGAATCTCGTCGAACTCGTTGCAAAATCAAGATAATGAGAAAGTGTATGCGATATCACTTCGGGTTGCTCATAAATCTCTTTCAACATGAAATGGCGATAATTACCCTTATCAACCATCACGCTCGAAGCAACCGTCACCTGCTTTTCACGTTGAACCCGACCACCCGATACATCATGAATTTCAACGCCACCTGATGTTATCGCAGCCCAGTCGCCATCTTCCAGATAACTGAGTACATTGGTAAAGGGTGACAAAGCGATCGCATCTGAACCCAGATACATTTCACCTTCGCCATATCCAATAGCAAGTGGCGCGCCTCTTCGCGCTGCAATAATCAGGTTTTCTTCACCTTTAAATAAGATACCAATGGCAAATGCACCCTCGAGGCGTTCCAGGTTTTGACTGACAGCACTTCGTGGATCAAGACCGTTATCCATCGACCGTGTGATCAGATGGGCAACTGCTTCCGTATCTGTTTCAGTGACAAAATTATAACCATCAGCAATCAGTTCATCGCGTAACTCACGAAAATTTTCGATAATGCCGTTGTGAACAATCGCCAGCTTTTCAGTCTGATGAGGATGGGCATTTGTTTCATTGGGAACACCGTGGGTTGCCCATCTCGTGTGACCAATGCCGGTATTGCCACTCAAAGGATCGTTGCCAAGAAGATTTTCCAGATTGATCAGCTTGCCTTCCGCCCGGCGTCGTTTGATCAGGCCGGCATCCAGCGTGGCAATGCCGGCTGAATCATAACCTCGATATTCCAGTCGTTTGAGCGCATCGACCAATAGAGGTGCCACAGGCTGTTTTCCAATAATACCAACGATACCACACATTGCGCGATCCTGATCTTCTAGAATTTAAGTTTGTGCCCTGTTCTCGTAACCGCAAATCAGAAACAGCAAAACTCAATTACCATGTCAATTTATTACCTTAATTTCCCTAACCTGATTGGGTTACCATCAATTCAAGAGCCAGGGTTAAATCATAAAACTGGTTAACAGCGGGTTTTGACACAATTCAACACTCATTAAATCATCAAAAACCCGCATGGATAAACCTGATTTCTCTGCTGCCCTTCAAACATGCCTGAGCAGCTTATTGGTAAGTTGCACAAATTCCAAGGAAATCGTCGGCCTTGAGGCTGGCCCCACCTATCAGTGCTCCATCGACATTGTTGATACCCATCAACTCTGCCGCGTTGGATGGCTTGACCGATCCGCCGTAAAGCAGACGAATTGCATTACCCGCTTCACCAAAACGCTCAATCAGGTAGGAACGCATAAACTGGTGAGCTTCTTCAACGTCACTCACGGTAGGTGTCAGGCCTGTGCCAATTGCCCAAATAGGTTCATAAGCAATGACTATTTCTCCATTATCAGCAGAACCAGGGACTGATTCAGTCATTTGTTTTTTTAACACATCCAGCGTTGCGCCTTGCTTTCGTTGTTCGTCGCTCTCACCAATACAGATAACAGCCATATGTCCCCAGTGCAGAACGCTTTGGGCTTTTTCACAAATCTGGGCATTGCTTTCCCCATGATCAGTGCGGCGTTCGGAATGGCCAACAATGACCGCCTCTGCCCCACAATCAGCGATCATTTCAATGGAGATATCCCCTGTGTGCGCACCCTTGATTTCCTTATGGCAATTCTGTGCGCCAATTTTTACTGCAGAACGACTGGTCAATTCACCCGCTTTTGCCAGCATTGTAAACGGCAGACAAATCAACATGTCGATTTTGGCACTTAATCCTGGCTTGAATTGATCGCGCATAACTTCCAGTTCATCCATCGCACTGTTCAGTCCATTCATTTTCCAGTTGCCAGCAACCAGTGGTTTAATTCCCGGAGTCATGTTCAATTCCCTTGTTTGTTCATTCCTAAAGCTTATAGCCCCATATCAATTTTCTCAAAAATTTCAAACATAATTGTCGGATTGATCAATTCATGTTGAGGTCGCAGTTAAATGCCTTTATACCCTCGAAATCAAATATTATATTCAACACATTGAAACACCAATTGGATCATCGTTCTGAGTTGATTTATCAAGTTAACAATGACGCATTGTGCCGCAACGAAAGTCACAGGAAGAATTAATGCTA
>JAAENI010000486.1 GCA_024224595.1 Hyphomicrobiales bacterium | reverse complement strand
GGCGCGGAACGCAGTGCGATACTGGTATCGGGCGAGTTGCGCAACAACGCAGATGGACTGATTTGGCTCCATCAAATGGTTCAAACTAAACCTGATAGACTCTAGTGAACCGGCGAATCGATAACATTATACCAAAGGTCGTTAGTATTACTCCGTATTGACCTCTAATTCTCGATTGTAATCCTGGAAAATACCCTGTTGGCTGCCAGATCATAAATCCAAAGGAAAAGTTCATTTTCCTCAGATTTTATCGTCAACAAAATCCGATTATTACTAAATTCCGTATTTGTCAGCCGCGCGCCTGCTGGTAGCTTAATGGTTCCTGTGATGTTGCTATTGATCACATCAATGCTTTTGATCTCGCCTGTCTCAGTCACGACAACCCGATGATCTCCCTCAGAGGCTACAACGGTTTTTTTGCTGCCCGAGACACTAATTTTGTAGAAAATTGCCCCAATAACCGCCATAAGACCAATCATCATGATTGCAACGGATATTCCCATAAGACGCATAACCTTACGACGAACCTTCTCCACGGCTGGGTCAAGCGGTGCATCTTCATCATTGAAACTAGAATTCATTTTTTGTCACTCATATCGGCCTTCTACCTGAAAGCACAGTAATTGATGAATGAAACTCCTAACCCATTAGTTCGCGCAGGTGAAGACCAAACAACACTGATAGCAGCCATTGAAGACGTTAAAAAGCGCCTGGATGCATTTGTTACCGCTGCCATGCCCTCACACGTCTCCCGTTCACGCATCAAGACTTTGATCAAACAGGGTCATGTATCTGTAAATTCTCTCGCCAAAACCGAACCCAATTACCGTCTGAAATCAGGTGACATCATTTGTCTGAAAATACCAGAACCTGATCAACCGGTGCCGCAACCTGAAAACATCCCAATTGAAATATTATTTGAGGATGAGCACCTGATCGTTGTCAATAAATCGGCAGGAATGGTTGTTCACCCGGCACCTGGCAACTGGTCTGGCACTTTGGTCAATGCGTTGCTCCACCATTGTGGTGCCTCATTAGCCGGAATTGGCGGCGTCAAACGTCCAGGTATTGTTCACCGGTTGGATAAAGGTACCTCCGGCATTATGGTGGTTGCCAAAACAGATATTGCTCATACAGGCCTCTCGAGCCAATTTGCTGACCATGGTAAAACCGGTCCTCTCGAACGCGCTTATCTGGCTTTGGTCTGGGGTGCATTGGCACGCAATACCGGCACAATTGATGCACCGCTCGGTCGCTCCACCAATAATCGTATGAAACGATCAGTCGTTGAAATTTATGGCCCGGATTCCCGCCATGCGATTACTCATTATACCGTTAAACGTCATCTTGACGGCAATGGAGAGGGGAATGCCAATGTCAGTCTTGTGGAATGCCATCTGGAAACAGGGCGCACTCATCAAATACGTGTTCATATGAGCCATATCGGTCACCCGTTGCTGGGTGATCAGGATTATGGCAAACATTACCAAACCAAAATAAATACTCTTTCACCTCAAACAAGATTGGCAGTCCAAAACCTGAATCGCCAGGCATTGCATGCAAGATTGCTCGGATTTGCTCATCCGGTCACGGGTGAACACCTGCGATTTGAAGCACCCTTACCCGCTGATCTCGAAAACGTCTTAAATTCGTTCAAATAGACAGATTTAACCATTTTATTCCTTTAGAACGTATCAGGTTAAATCAATGATGTACTAATGACAGAATACTTTGATACCCAATTCTTTTTGCAAAAACCAATTCTAAAGCCTGTAGTCCGAAGGTTTGTGTGGCAAATTGTGTTGCTATTGCACTCATTCGCGCATATTTTAACTAATCTTTCCAACAATTAATGAAATTACCCAAACAATTGCCTATATACTGGATCAGGATAAAAGGGAGCGATCGGATAGCTATGCTCTTTTTTAAGGCTTGCCGGTTATCGGGAGCTTAAAACTTTGAGGAGGGTGCAATATGGCCCAGAATTTACCATCCGTAACATCAGGTGGAAACGGCCTTAACCGTTATATGGAAGAAATTCGCAAGTTCCCAATGTTGGAACCGAATGAAGAATATATGCTTGCCAAAAGTTACCTTGAACATGATGACCGAAAAGCAGCACATAAACTTGTGACTTCCCATCTTCGTCTCGTTGCAAAAATCGCCATGGGTTATCGTGGTTATGGTCTGCCAATTGGAGAAGTTGTCTCTGAAGGCAATGTTGGCTTGATGCAGGCAGTCAAGAAATTTGATCCCGAGCGCGGATTCCGTCTTGCAACCTATGCCATGTGGTGGATAAAAGCGGCCATCCAGGAATATGTACTACGCTCCTGGAGCCTGGTAAAAATGGGCACTACCGCCAATCAAAAACGCCTGTTCTTTAATTTAAGAAAAGCCAAAAGCCGAATTCAGGCTCTGGATGATGGCGATTTGAAACCTGATCAGGTTAAACAGATCGCCACCCAGCTTGGTGTCAGTGAAGAAGAAGTAACATCAATGAATCGTCGCCTTTCCGGTGATGCATCTCTCAATGCGCCAATCAAGGCTGCCGAGGGTGAAAGCGGTGAATGGCAGGATTGGCTGGTTGATGATTCAAAAAGCCAGGAAAAAATTCTTATCGAACAGGATGAATTAGAAATCCGGCGCGAAATGCTTCAGGATGCCATGGAAAATCTCAATGAACGGGAACAACGAATATTCATGGCTCGCCGCCTTACCGACAAAGCCATTACCCTGGAAGAATTATCCGGCGAATTCAGCATTTCGCGTGAGCGTGTGCGGCAGATCGAAGTGCGTGCATTCGAGAAAGTGCAAAGGGCAATGAAAGCTGCCACCAAAGAACTGGCAAAACCGCAAGCGGCCATAGAGGCAGGTTGATTTTTGTTAAAGACCCGAGCATTTATGAAAGAGTCTACTTTTTAGCCCATTCAGCAAAAGCATCGCGGAAAACTTTGTCGCCCTGAGCACCTTTTTCCAATGTTACCAGTGCACGGCGACCGGTTGTGTAACCAAGAGGTACGTCAATCCAGGAGCTTTCGATCATCAGTTTATTATTGGTGGCAAGTGCCTGTTCCAGATTATTCAGGGCAATCAGAAAATTTCCGTCGCTGATTTTTGCTGGAACTGCTATCAGGCCTTCACCCCTGCCCTGTTCACTCGTTTTCATGACAAAACGTGACACATCAGAAATATTGCCACCACTAAAATCTTTAGGTAGCTGAAACTTCAATTCGACAATATGGCTGGCTGGCAGGGATTCATCCCGATTACGTTTGATCAACAAGATCATCGAGAGGCTTCGACCGGGCACATCCAATTGCCCTTTTATCACCGCTTCACCGTTTCCATCGTCCAGTACCTCATGTTCCATAGACCAGACGATTGCCGCATTATCTCTGGAAGCACTGGAACCAGTTGTCCCTTCTTCATAAAGAAACGCTTTTTGCGCAACCGATGGGGTAACATCAACCGCCCTGGCTAATTCGGTGTTCTCGTTTGAAGACTTTTCAGCGACATTGTTCAAATCATTATTTACAGCCTGTTTGTCAACGGCCTTAGGTTTTCCATCTTCATCAAGCTCAACTACTTTTTGATCTGCACCCTCATTATTTGCTGCAACTTGTGCATCATTTTGATCTGTCGATACGTTCGGCTCGATTGGTTTTTCAATAAATATGTTATCTTTTGGCAATTCGGGCTCAACTTCAACTGTATTACCCTCTGGTGTTAATTTACTGGAATTTTTCTTGGTTGTATCATTCCCCACAATCCTGACTTTCTTGGTGTCCTCAGACGACTGTTGTTGGGCGGTATTTTTTTCAGTTTGTGTCGAAACCTTTTCGACATCCGTTTTTTTCGTTGATTCAATGGTCGACTCTTTATTGTCACCCATCAGTCCATCTATCAAAACATCCTTATTAACCCACAGACCATAGAGCCCGCCACCCACAACACCAAATGCCAATAAAATCGGCAGTACTGCAGAAAAAAATCTACCATTTTCAAGTTTTACGTTTTTCGGATTATTGGGCCGGGTATCCGGAACCGCGGCAAGAATTGTTTCATCATACTCCATCCCCCGCGGGTCTACATTGACATATTCATTTGCCACTTGTCCGGATTGGCTTGCGGGTGCAACATCCGCATTCACATTTGGAGGACTTTGTTCACGCGGTTTATTGACAGCAAGATTTTCCGATGCCACCGCGTCAGGTGATGCGGTCTGCTGTACCGGCCTGGAAACAGGTGCCTGGGGTGGTTGTGTCAATGACGGTTGAGCAGGTTGGCGTCGTTGGGGAGGCTGGGTTTGCTGAGGTGCTCGTGCGATACTACTATCTGACAATCCACTTTGTTGACCTGCGACAGATGCTGTGTCCCTAGCAGCATATTCAGTATCCAAGTTAACAATCGCTTCTTCCAGCAATTTCATTTGGTTAGCAATTGCTTCCTCAGAAGGTACCGGTTTCATGGCACGCAACTGACGCTCAATAGCGGCCCTGGCTTTGCCGTATATCGCAGTTCTTGTGTCTTGCGAATTATTAGCCAGGCCCGAAATTGTTTTGTTCAATACCGAATAATAGTCCGCCATATCATACACGTCCGCCAAAAATTACAAGGTTACAACCTAATGTTTTAGTCCTGAAACGGGTCATGGACAAGTATTGTGTCATCTCTTTCTGGAGACGTAGACAACATTGCCACAGGCGCGCCGATCAATTCCTCAACCAGTCTCACATATTTAACCGCCTGTGCTGGTAAATCTGCCCATGATTGAGCACCCGCGGTTGTTCCCTCCCAACCTTCAAGCTTTTGGTAAATAGGCTCAATTCTAGCCTGTTGCCCTTGACTTGCTGGCAGGTAGTCTATCTTTTCACCATCCAGTATATAACCAATACATATTTTTATTTCCTTAAGACCGTCCATTACATCCAGTTTTGTTAAGGCAATACCATTAATTCCGTTAGTTGACACAGCCTGACGTACTAATACTGAATCAAACCAGCCACAACGACGTGAACGACCGGTAACCGTTCCAAATTCATGCCCGCGTTCTCCCAAAAACTGACCGACATCATCTTTCAGCTCGGTCGGAAACGGCCCTTCTCCGACTCGTGTGGTATAGGCCTTGGTAATACCAAGAATATAGCCAAGTGCTCCTGGTCCCAGTCCCGATCCTGCAGCTGCTTGACCAGCTACTGTATTTGACGAAGTAACAAATGGATAGGTACCATGATCAATATCAAGCAATGTACCCTGGGCACCTTCAAATAATATTCTGGAACCCTTTTTGTTTTCCTCATCGAGCAATCGCCAGACCGTTTCGCGAAACGGCAAAATCTGGGCGGCAACCGAAGTCAATTCATCAAGAATCGTTTGATGAACGATTTCCGGATGATTGAGGCCGCGCCGCAAAGCATTGTGGTGAGTAAGTAAACGATCAACTTTTGCTGACAAAGTATCAAGATTGGCAAGATCCATCACTCGAATCGCTCTTCTGCCCACTTTATCTTCATAAGCAGGTCCGATGCCACGTCTGGTAGTACCAATTTTTGTACCGGAATTAGAGGCGGCATCTTCACGTAGTGCATCAAGTTCGCGATGCAATGATAATATCAAAGTTGCATTATCTGCAATTCGAAGCCTGCTCTCATCAATGACGATGCCCTGCTCAGCCATTGTTTTTATTTCAGATATCAACGCATGCGGATCAATAACCACGCCGTTACCAATCACCCCAAGTTTGCCTTCCCGTACAACTCCTGAAGGCAAAAGACTCAATTTGTAAACTGTTCCATCAACAACCAGGGTATGGCCGGCATTGTGCCCACCCTGAAAACGCACCACCAGATCAGCGCGTTCTGATAGCCAGTCTACGACTTTGCCCTTACCCTCGTTACCCCATTGTGAACCAACCACTACAACATTTGTCATGAGAAACTCCGCCGACCCAAATTCATTTGTGCAACTGGGACAAATTACTTGCCACCGGATTGCGATTGTTCATAATCCGTTTTCAATTCCCTCGCAATAGGCTAGGGTTCAAGACTCACAGATTCCCTTAGAATTCGATACATCAGCTTTTTGTTTCACAACGCTGTAGAAAATTTTGTTTGAATGAAAAAATTGGTTTTTTGGTTTGTTCGTCAGCCCTATCTGCTTTTGACCCTTGCTGCCATGATCTGGGGTAGTAACGCAATTGCCGGCAAACTGGCAGTCGGCCATATTTCACCTGCATTACTGGTGTCCATGCGCTGGATATTTGCAGCAATGGTGGTTCTGCCATTGGCGTGGCCACATCTGAAAAGGGATTGGCCCACTATAAAGCCACGCCTACCATTTCTGTTTGTTCTGGGTACAATGGGCTTCACCCTTTTCAACAATATTATGTATCTGGCACTATATTACACTTCAGCGATCAATGTGGGAATTGAACAGGCATCCATGCCTTTGATGATTTTTCTTCTTAATTTCATTTTATTTCGAATAAAAACCAATTATCTGCAAATAACCGGATTCACACTGACCTTGGTAGGAGTGGTAATTGCTGTTACCAATGGCGACCCATTGGGAATATTCAGTCAGTCAACAAATTTTGGTGAT
Organism: Hyphomicrobiales bacterium; assembly: GCA_024224595.1. GTDB lineage: Bacteria > Pseudomonadota > Alphaproteobacteria > Rhizobiales > Rhizobiaceae > JAAEMP01. The sequence goes on along the minus strand of JAAENI010000486.1, from coordinate 520 downwards.
TTAATTATGCTTGTCGCCGTTGCCTGTTATGCTGGTTATTCAGTTGCCTTGAAAAACAAACCCGACATCCACTGGCTTAGCCTGGTATCGGTACTGGGTGTATCAGCTTTGATAACCTCATTTTTGTTCACAGGCTTAGAATTTTATCGCGACGAATTGGTTTTACCAAACTGGTACGCAGCAGGAATTGTCATCTATATTGCAATTTTTCCTTCATTGATCGCACAAATCTCCTGGATACGCGGATTGGAAATGGTCGGCTCCAATCGCGGAAGCCTGTTCATCAATTTTGTACCAGTATTCAGTTCGGCTTTTGCAATTATCTTACTGGGAGAACAGTTTCACCTGTATCATGCATTGGCTTTGTGTCTGGTGGTAGGTGGTGTTGCCCTTGCTGAGTATAAAATAATTAACCCACACTAGCAGGCTGTCGGACTTGAGCAATTATTGAGAACAGAACTGGAATTGAGGTCGATATTTCGATCATTTGAGGCGAATATCGGGAATATTTAACGAAAAT
>JAAENI010000485.1 GCA_024224595.1 Hyphomicrobiales bacterium | reverse complement strand
GAAAGGCACCGCTGTACTGCGATTACCGGAATGCTCTCCAAAAGCGGCTATAACATCACCACGCCATCTCGCTGCGGCATAGCTGAACATTGCGCCGTACGAATGCCCTGTTGTGAAAATGTGCGTCTCCCGGATATTGTAATTAGCCTTCGCCCAGACAATCATTTCATCAATGAAATCCAGATCATCCGAATTTTGACCAAAACCCCAAGGTAAAAAACCTGTTCCCAGAGGGAAGATGACAATAAATCCATTTTCGTGAGCAGAGGTCTGCCACCCGTAATAGCCATTTTCCGCAGAGCCCCCGCTTGCTTCGCTGTTATTGCCGCCGAAGCCGTGAAACATAAAAAGAAGCGGCGTCTGCTTCGATGGATCATACGACTCCGGCACATAGTAGCCAAAGTTCCTTGAAGTTCCATCAACATTTATATTGGTATATACAGGCGAAAAATCGACAGCCGAACAGGGCAGAGATACTGCCATTATCCCTAAAATAGCCACTAAGCCAAAACTGCATTGCCTCATAATCTGAGCCCCTCTGTTTGAATAATTATTGATCCATCTGGCGTTCAGCTGTGTAGTTCAGACATCCGGTTATGTTATTCCTCAAGGAATACGGAACCCTTG
>JAAENI010000484.1 GCA_024224595.1 Hyphomicrobiales bacterium | reverse complement strand
CGAGGGATTAATGACAGCGCTCAAAAACCTCGAGCAGTCAGATCTGAAAATACAGATGACTCTAGGCGATGCCCTACAGGATGTCAGCCCGCGAGCGACCATTGCGCTGGAAATTACCGGCCCCGACCACCCTGGTATCGTGCACGATATTTCTCATTTTTTGGCGGAGCGCGATATCAACATCTCCGAAATGGTATCCCATTGTGAAGAAGGGGCGATGTCCGGCGGTTATGTATTCCACTCCAATATCTCGGCCAGCATACCCAAGTTGCACAATATCAGTGATGTGGAAGATGCGCTGGATGGTCTTGCCCACTCGTTAAATGTTGATATCACTCTGGATGATTTGAAGGGCAAACGAACGCGGATATGACAAATTGCCCATTCTTGCAGCCATTGCTACACTTTTGCTAACGGGTGATGCAGTGACAGCATTGCTGGGCGAGCAAATGTCTTGCGGTCAATATTTTTTTCCAATCTGGAAAATGCTGTTTGGATAGTATTTTTTCTTCGCTGGGCTTTTTACATTTTAGAGATAGTAATGATTGAAACGTATCGAGGAGTTGTGCGCCTGCATCAGCTTGATCTTTGTGTGGTCGATATCGTTGATAGCCAGGAACAGCTGGTAATCATGTTCGTCAGGTCGACTACAATATCCTGTACCTCTGTCAGTCGGAATACGCAGCACCGGCAGTTCGTGCTCCTCGTAGAATGGCAACACCTGATCGACAAGCATGTCAGCAGCAGTGATCTGTGTCTTGGTGGTATAAAGTTTGGCATGAGCCATCTTGCAACAAGTGTCGATACAGGTCTGTTGATAGACTCGGTCAACGCCCTTGAGGGTTCCCGCATAGAAGGTATCCTGTGAACCCAATAGCCAGGATGTGCTGTTTCTATCTCGCCACAGGCCACCATCAAAACGGATAACCATCCTCTCTTGCAAGTGTGCGCTGCCCTCAATTTGTTTCTGTGGAAAGGGGGCTGTGCCAGATTAAATCGAGTCTTCTACAGTTCATCCTGAGCCTGACCTGTCGAAGATTACGCACTGCGTAATTCATTCCAACACAACCAATTTTGAACATGCGAGTAGCAAGGTGATCTTTTCACAACTAATACCTGGAAACGGATTTCCCTTTCGAACCGCCATTGCCCCCATGGTTTGCCTGGCCCCCATGGTTTGCCTGGCCCCCATGGTTTGCCTGGTCTCCATGAGTGTCTGAATTGTTATCACCTTCATTTGGCTGTTTTTCAGCATCCCGACCACAATTCTTGGTTGGAGCTTGCCAGTTCTTATGAAACCTGTTTTGATTTGTCAACAGACTGTAATCATTGGATTTAATTCTCTTCTCTCGCATTCGCAAAAATCTTCTATAACCGATTTTGCTGTTGGTGGCTACTCGAACGACACTACATCTGTGCCATATCGATCTACACCTGTTTGTCAAAGTGCAAATTCTTACTCGCCCTGAATACAATACAACATCGGTTTCTCCTCCCTCTTTAACATAAATATCAAACAATGTTCCGCGAATACCGATGGTGGATAGTGGTGTTTTGACATTGAATGTTCCTTTAGGAGAGTTTCCTGACACAAATCTGAAAGCACCCTTGAGTACATTAATTGTTGCTGATTGAATCCCACTATCAGCAATGACGAAATCATCGAGTGAAACTTCAGCGCCGGGGCCTACCAATATATGTGTGTTGTCGTTTAACAATATCTCGCCATGGGATTCTAAACTAGCCGAAATTCGTTCCAGGGAATAGACTGGATCATTTTGAGAAAGTGATCGTGCAGTTTTTTTCTTGAGCGCTTTTACCTGATTTACCACACGGGATGCTTTGCCTACAGGAATATTAGTCTCTGCCGAGAGGGTTGTAACTATTGCAATTTGACAAATCAGGCTAAAGAATACAGCAGCAATGCCTGATCTGAAAATCGGTCTAAAAAGTAAAGTGCGTTCCATTTGGTCTCTTTTCTAAGATCATGAAAAATAGAAAGTAACTAGTCTTTCAAATTAAACCGAATACTTTCAGCGTTGTTGACGGTCGTCGATTTCGACATTAAACGATTCAATTGTGGCAATAATTATATTCTTTCTTCTATCACAATACCAGCAGCCTATGAAAGCACAAAAACACGCTTAACATAAATTCTCCAATCCATGGTCGATGTGTTGGCAGATCCGCGAACTCAACGATGCCACCACGACCAGAAATACCCGTTGGCTGAAATCCCGGCCCATTCATACCAATCACGCCTGCTGACATCTACAGAGTTGCCTTTTCCAGTTTTTGAACAAGACGCTAACTCCTTTGCACCCTCGATGTGAGTTTAGTTTCATATGGACTAGATTTACCCAATCCTCTGCGCAGAACGGATAGCAAACCCGCATCTTGTGTCAATCCCAGTGTAAAATAGGGCTTGTAGGCCAGAGTAAAAAGGAGACATTTTTTCGAATGTTGCGTTTGTCCCGACGTCTACACGAAGGCCTCGCGCGCCTTGCACATCGCGCCTCACATGGTTGACCAAGCAATCAGCGCCTGGAATTTGAGGGTGGGGGGGAAACCAGACAGAATCTCATTAGATAATCTGTAAAAACAGTTCGCCTAAATTACTCCAAAGTAATGTAAAAACTAAGGAATATTTTCGCTAGTAAAAAATAATTTAATTATTTCAGTTATTTACCTGGATACAATGGAGGCCTCGCCCGGAATCGAACCGGGGTGCATGGATTTGCAATCCACTGCGTAACCACTCCGCCACGAGGCCTCATGCAGAAAACGATTTTCTTCCAGCGGTTCATTAACAAAGCCCGAACCTGTTGCCAAGCATAATATGCAGCAATACGCATTATGTTGCAGATGCAGGAATTGATTGTTTGATAATGGGTATTTTGTTTATGTTGGTAAACGTGATATTTGTCCTGACAGCGGTACATTCTGTAAAATGTTGATGCCAAAAAACCTGGGGCCAGCGCAGCATTTGCGCTCATCGCAGTCCGGGCAGTCCGGGCAGCCCGGCAAATTATTGTTTGAACAACAAAAGCCAAAGTTGAAAATTGTTGTCTGGTGTGGCCTTTGTCTTGTCGCTCAACAATCCGTCAGGATTAGCGATGTCAATCAATTCCTGGTTCATTAACTCCGTATCATTGCCAAAAAATAATCAATTTCCTGTATATTTTGCTTTGCAAAGCGGGAAATGCTTTGCTATATGCCGCGAGTACGGTTTGTCCACTCAAGGTCAGATCTCCGTTCCCCGGTAGCTCAGTGGTAGAGCAATCGACTGTTAATCGATTGGTCGTTGGTTCGAATCCGACCCGGGGAGCCATTATATCCTCATAACTTATTGATTTTAGACACTGAAATTGATGATTTGATTCTCGCTCTTATTTGGTCGAACGTGATCTACGCGAATTTGGCTGATTGATTGAATGTCCAGGTTAACCAGAATTTAATTGTATTAGTTTCGATGTGATCGAAATTCGCGCCCAGGCGATATGCCCAGTCCGACCGAGCCTTTGCATCATCCGAGAGCGTGAAGGGCAAAACGAACATTATGATCGTATATGCTGTTGTGGCGTTGTTAACATTGCTGTCATACATCACTGATGCACTAGCTTTGACGCACCACCGTTGATTGCCTTTGGTATGGCAATTCTTATCGCCGAGAAGAGCAAGAAATCGGTCAATGTTTTGTCGAACATTGTCCGGTGGATTATCAGCTTTCACTTCATTGAGAAGTCTTCTTGTTTCTTCCGGTTGCTCAAGTACGGATTGTGCCTCTGCCAATTCCAGTTTAGCACGTTGAGAACGATTAGGGTCGAGTCGAATAACTTCTTGCATGGCATTTCTGGTTTCAAACATATTGCCAGCTTTTTTCGCAACCATGCCGTAGAGAAATCAGTCTTGCGCTGTTGTTTTCTTCTCTTTGCGAAGGAGGTTGTATGCGGCGCGGGCATTGCCAGAATCCATGAGTTGAATGGCTTCGGATTGTGTCTGACGGCTAATTGCAGCTACTGCATGATTAGCTGATATTGTTGCTATGGAAACAGCAATGGAAATAGCCAGGAACTTCATTGCCGTGCTTTGAGCTATTGAAGGCTCCAGCGCTCCTGCCCATTGCACAAACCGCACAATAGCGGCAAACACAAGCAGAATAGAGTCAACTTATCAGTGGTATTCATAATGGGGGCGGGTCAGGATCAAGCCATAGCTGTTACATCCGAGGTTACGTTGGCTAATACTCGGATTTACCAATCCTGATTGCTCTTAAATACAAACCTGGATTGCCGGATATTCAGATATTGGTTACCACAGTTTCCAACATTTGTTTTACCTTGCCGGCAATCTGCGTTAATTCATCATTGTCAATTCCAGCCATGGAGGCTTGTGGATCAACGGCGCTGACTTCGATATTGCCATTGTCAAGACTGCGCACAATGACGTTGCAAGGTAACATAGAACCCACCTTAGGCTCAACACCCAAAGCGCCAAATGCCAGTTTTGGATTGCATGCTCCCAAGATGAGATAATTATTCATATCCTCGTCAATTTTCTTCTTCATCGTCGCTTTAACGTCGATTTCCGTCAGCACACCAAAT
>JAAENI010000483.1 GCA_024224595.1 Hyphomicrobiales bacterium | reverse complement strand
TTCGACCGTCTGGGCGGCGCCGGTTTTTGGGTGAGTCTCGATACGTCGGCGTTCGGCCCAGTTGTAGGCATTGTCATGGTGGTCGACATAGCAGATCAGAAAACTGGCTGCTGTCTTGTGGATTACGATGCGGATATCGCGATTGGATCGGATCGACCAGAAATTGGGATCTTTGGATTTGTCGATACGATGGAACTTTAAGCCCGGCGCGGATGGATCTTGCTGTAAGTCAAACACCGTAATTTTCGCAGCAGACTGTTCTTGAGCAGATAATTTGCCCAGCGCTTTCGTGAAACTGCCTGCGATGCGAAATTGCATTAATCTTTTACCTCAACATATTTGGCCAGATTAATTCCTTTCCGAATTTCGGTCTTGTAGGGTTCAGGTAGTCCTGCCCCAACAACAATGTCTTTTGCAGATATATTCCTGATCTGATCGGCATATTTGATCGCAAATAAATGGACCGAAAGTGCTTTTTCTTTGGGCAAAGCCTCATGATACATCTGAGCCAATATTCTTGATGCCTGATCAACTTGCATTTCTATACTCCAAATACTTTCGCGGTTTTTCTCAAAATGTTTTTCACCATCTCCAGGTTCCCCTAGATATCAGTAATACTCCTTAAACCATTCGTCTGGTGCACCAGTGTTCCAATTGTCATCAGACAATTTGTTTAAATGATCGATGGCCATTTCGAAACATCCATGTTCCATTGCCCATGTAAGTTGTGCACCCAGACGCCGATGTTTGCTATCATTAGAAGCCCCAGATGCAGCAAGAATTAAT
>JAAENI010000482.1 GCA_024224595.1 Hyphomicrobiales bacterium | reverse complement strand
TTTTTCGTTCATTTTCGTTAAGTTTTCCCGATATTCTCCTCAAATGATCGAAATATCGACCTCAATTCCTGTTCTGTTCTCAATAATTGCTCAAGTCCGACAGTCTGCTAGCAATAGGGTGGATGCTCAAACCTTCACGAGGCATTCTGCGCATCGGCTGATCCGATGCCCAACGTTCGCGGGTCAATGTTCTAATATGAACGAATTTGTTGGGACGCCGTGAATACTGTTCACAATATTTTGCTTAATCGATTAAGCAAAATTATTACGACCAAACAAATGAGTCAATCAAGAATACTCACGGCATGATGCGAGCAGATTTCAGTGGTTATCCAAAGGGTCGTCGTCATCGAGAATCCGTTGGGCCGCGCCGTCCAGATCCTCGTATTGCCGGCTCTTCAAACTCCATACAAATGCCATCAGTCCCAACAAACCCAGGCCCAAGGCAACAGGAATAAGGATAAGGAGATTGTTCATGCAAAATGCCTTTCAGAGTTTGCGCTGATGGTCGATAACTCATCAGATTTTTCTTGAGTTGTGAAACCACGGTCAAGTTGCAATCGCGAACTCAACTTCACTTGAGCCTTGTTGTCGAGGTTTAAACGCATGGAATTTGCCACAACAACTATCGAGGACGCAGACATTGCAATTGCGGCAATTAATGGTGTTACAAATCCTGCCATGGCAAAGGGTATGGCAATGGCATTATACAAGATTGCCAGTGAAAAATTCTGCCGCACCAGACTCCCGCTTCGCTTTGCAATATGCATGGCAAACGGCACCGCAGTTAGACTTTCACGAGTGAAAATAAAATCAGCTGCATAGCGCGCTATGTCACTGGCATTGGCTGGAGCAATTGAAACATGGGCAGTTGCCAAAGCCGGAGAGTCATTTAGTCCATCGCCAGCCATCAAAACCTTTATACCCTGTTTTTGTAGTTCATTTATCCGGGAAACTTTGTCAGCGGGTTTTTGACCATATCTGATTTCATCGATGGAAAGTCTATCGGCTATTGTTTTTACAGATTTATGAGAGTCGCCTGACAGGATTTCGATCTCAACCCCTTGCCATTTCAGTTCCGCAATCGTGGGAATACTACCGCCACGAAGTTCCTCAGAATGCTCAAAGGTCACAACCTCCCGATTTTCCAGGGCAAAACTCAGTCCTGATAATTGGGAAGCATTGCTTGACTCCGGTTTGGCAATCTGCCTGACCCATTGACTTTGTCCCAACCGCGCCAATTGGCCCGAGATTCTGGCTTCAATACCAGCGCCAGGTATTTCTTTGATATCAAAGATATCATCCAAAATAGGAACATTAAGGAAGCCTGTTAGTGCCTTTGAAAAAGGATGACTTGAGTGGCTGGCAAGTGTCCTGGCAATGGTTGCGTCGTTGCTTTCAATAAATCCTTTGAATTTTGCTGGCAAACTCAATTGCGGCATACCGCTGGTTAAAGTGCCGGTTTTGTCAAAAATAATATGGTCAACTTCTTCAAGGCGTTCAAAACCAGATCCATCACGAATAATAATTCCCTGTCTAAACAGGCGACGTGCTGCCACGACATGGACTACTGGCACTGCCAAGCCCAGTGCACATGGGCAGGTAATAATCAACACTGAGATCGCCACATATACAGACAGATGCCAATCACCGCCCGTGGCAATCATCCAGCCTGCAAAGGCCAACAACGCCAATAAATGGACTGCCGGTGCATAAATTCGAGCCATACGATCAGCGATCCGGGTATAATAACCCCTTCCCTGTTCAGCAGCCTCCATCATACGTTGCACTTCTCCAAGAAACGAATGGCGGGCATCACGCTTCACAAGGATATCAATTGTGCCTGTGAGATTCAGAATGCCAGCTTCAACATCAATTCCTTTTTCTACAGGATGAGGCAGGCTTTCACCTGTTACCAGCGATCGATCCACATCACTGGACCCATTGATAATTTCACCATCGACCGGAATGTGATCCCCGGCCATAACCCGCACAATCATACCCGGTTTAATATTATCCAGCTCAAGATACTGAAGTGTGGTGTCGGCGCTCACAATCATCGCACCTTTGGTAGCAAGTCTTGAAAGTTGAACGACAGCACTGCGGGCTTTGTCACGCATCAAATTATCAAGATATCGGCCAATCAGCAGAAAAAACAATAAGGTCACTGCGGCGTCAAAATAGGCTTCTTTGCCACCGGTCAAACTTTCATAAACGCTCATACCAAGTGCCAACAAAACTGCCAGTGATATTGGTACATCCATATTCAAGCGCCCGGCCTTTAACGCTGTCAAAGCTGAACGAAAAAAAGGTTGACCGGAAAACATTACTGCCGGAACCGCGATCATACCGGAAATCAAATGAAATAATCTGGTTGTTTCTGCATCCGCACCGGACCAGACAGAGATGGAAAGCAGCATGATATTGACCGCTGCAAATCCCGCAACTGCCAGAGCAATCAACAGCTTGTTGCTTCTGTTCATTTGTTCATCATCATCACCATTCAGATCATAGGCGGAATGATCAAAACCGGCAGCAGTGATGGCCTGATCAATGGCGAGAACGTTTTCCCGCCCTTCGTTCCAAACAACGCTAATTTTTTTCAAACTAAGATTCGCTCGCACCCGTTCAACAAAGGGCAGATTTCCCACCGCGCTCTCAAGGCTGCGAATGCAGGCAATGCAATGCATCTGTGGAACAGAAAAATCAGTTTGAAACTGTTTGCCACCCAGCTTTTGTGAGGAGGCAAGCAGGTCATTTTCTCTGGTTACGGCATATATCGATGCGCTTTTGGGCAAATTGACAATTTTTGGCGCGCCACAGCAGGTCATCGTATTTTTCCCACACCCTTGTTGTCTACCAGGAATCTTCCTTCAAATCGGTATGGTATCTTTCCTTTTGCAAACAATTCATAGGCCCATACCCCCTCAGTTAATTTAATACTGGTTTGATAAACGCCTGAGCTATTTTGATCAAGAACCAGATGCCTGTCTTTATTTTCTGAAACAGGCGTTCCGATTAGTACGTTGAGCTTATCAAAAAAAATCGGCTGATTATCCTTATCCCTAACAGACAGGCGCAACAGGTTATTGGAATAATCAAAATCAGTGCGCCATCCCATCGCCATTTGATACCTTGCAGCATCAATTTTTTCATTATAATTTTGACTCGCGACATAAGAATTTTTGACGACCAGGCCTGTCCAACTGTGCGATGCGAACCAAGCCATGGTAAAATTGACAGCAATAATCACACCAAAGAATGCAACGAACATTGCAGCCACATGATAACCATTCAGGCGAAGCGGCTTTTTTGCCGTATCCGCTAATTGGGTTTCATTTGGATTTGCCATTTTTGTTCCCAGTGAGTTGTTCGAGACAAGAGAACCCATAGATTCAATATTTCGATTTTTCGATAAAAATGCTTTCACAAGCGGCCTGGGCCACATTCAAGAAAGCACGCGACACGAGAAGCCGTAATATTGGACCAGAAGGGCGTTTATCAAGGCTCATCGGGAGTATTGCGCGATGTTTATGATGCCAGCATCACTGCACATCACGCGCCTATCCCAATGAAACTGGATAACCGTCTATGTGTTCCTTTTGTCTCGATCAATCCACTAAGGGTGCCATAAAGCTTGCGTGATATTCGCTGGTTTCGCCCCCTTCATCTATATCACTAACGATAATCCTAAATTCTGTCGTATCCGACTTAAGAGATTTACCAGGAACCTGTATAAACAGCTTTGCCGCTAACAACTGGTCAGGTTTTACATCTATTTGGGTGCTTAGCCCGACAAGCTTATCGCCTCCGGCGAATTTTATACTGGCATTTTCCAAGCCTTCTATCTTCAATACAACTCTACGAGGCTTTGCCAGCATATTGAGAATTTTGATTTCATATCCATTGCGAATAGAACCATCACTTAACACAACATATACAGGATTCCTATCGTGAAGAACATTGAGTTCCAGGCGATCTCGCAATGCCAGTACCGTCAACATAGCAATACCGATCAGAGAATAGACACCCATATACAACCAGGTTCGTGGACGCAGGATAGTGCGCCAGTTTACAATAACAAATTTTGAAAATAGATTCCCGTCTTTATCACGGACTTTTTTCGGATCAAAAATATTTTCGGCTATATATTCATTGGCCTTACCACCAGCCAACACCACGTTTTGGTTGTACCCGGCCAATGTGATGTAGGAGATAAGCCCCTTATCCACGCCAATCTTGTTCATCACTTCATCACAGGCATCAATACACAGGCCACAGGTGATACATTCCAGTTGCTGTCCATCGCGAATGTCTATGCCCATTGGGCAAACCGCTACGCAGGCGTTGCAATCAACACAATCGCCAATCGCTTTGCCAGCTTTTTTCATTTTCTTTGCATGACGGGAACGCGGCTCGCCGCGCCAATCGTTATAGGTGACAGTCAGTGAATTCTCATCAAGCATTGCCGCCTGTATTCGAGGCCAGGGACACATATAAATGCAAACCTGCTCACGCATCACCCCGCCAAAAACATAAGTAGTACTGGCTAGGATTCCAATAGTTGAATAGGCGACAAATGCGGCCTCACCTGTAATCAACTCGCCAGCCAATTCAGGTGCGTCGGCAAAGAAAAATACCCAAGCGCCCCCTGTGGCAATTGAAATCAGTAACCAGACAATGTGCTTTGCACCACGTTTATAGATTTTGGGGATCGACCACGCGCTGGCATCAAGTTTAATTCGTGCGTTACGCTCTCCCTCAAAAAAACGCTCAACAACCAAAAACAGATCGACCCAAATTGTTTGCGGGCAACTGTAGCCACACCACGCACGTCCAACTGTTGAGGTTACCAAAAACAAGGCCACACCGGCCATCACCAACATTCCGGCCACATAAAAAAATTCTTGTGGCCATATCTCGATGAAAAAAAAGTAAAACCGCCTGTTTGCCAAATCAATCAGCACGGCCTGATCGGGTGCATACTCCCCGCGGTCCCACCTCAACCATGGTGTCAGATAATAAATCCCCAATGTGACGATCATCATTAGCCATTTAAAGCTGCGAAAGTTTCCTTTAGCACGTTTTGGGTGAATTTTTTTACGTGTAATATAAAGCGGTTGCTGTTTATCTCGCCGATTAACGGCCGCGACATCAAACTGCTCAGGAACTAAACCCGTTTGCTTTTTCACGTTATCTGGGCGCATTGAGTTATTAAATCGGTTCTGGACCGCCTTTATTGCTGTGCAGTTTTTTACTGATTATCGGTAAAATATCATGTAATCGACAAAATGCACTAATCCCAGAGTCTTTTGAAAAAAAAAGAAGCCCGGGGCCGATTCCGGGCTTCTTACAATTTACCCTGAAAATGGACTACCATCTTGGAGGAGGGAACAAGTTCATCTTCCTTTGAGCAAATATGGCCTCATACTAGACCCAATTTACTCAAATCAATTTGATTCAGGTCAAGTCGGGACAAAAAAATTACAAAGCTTTTACTACGTACTTTCGTCCTGGAAAAATTATAAACCCCCACCCAATGAGTGAATATAGACTGCGAGCTGTTTTACTGAAGCTTCTCCAAGCCGTTTTCCCCACGCTGGCATTACACCATGGCGAGGTTTTGATATCTGTGCGATGATTTCGTCGGGCTTCTTACCATAAAACCAGATTGCATCTGTCAGGTTTGGTGCACCCAATTCGGTATCACCCGTACCACTCTCTGAATGACAATCTGCACAATTCTCAAGAAATGGCTCCTTACCCGAATTTGCCAATTTGGCATCATAATCCAACCCGGCAAGTTCCCGCACTCTGTGGGCGATAGATTTGATTACCGCAGGTTCCAGAATGCCATCTTCGCCAAATGCCGGCATATCGGAAATGCGGGCATCGTCATCGTCATCATTGCGCACACCATGTTTAATGGTTGTATAAATTGCCTCAATATCTCCGCCCCAAAGCCAGTCATCATCATTCAGGTTTGGATAACCTAGAGCACCCTGTGCACCGGAACCATGACACTGGGAGCAATAAACTTTAAACAGCGATTTGCCGCCAGCAACCGAGAATCTAAACAATTCATCTGTGGTGCGAATTTCCTCAAGATCTGTGGAGACAATTTTAGCAATCATGCCTGATTTTGCCAGATTCGCAGCCTTCATGTCCTGTTCAACAATTTGTCGGTTAGTAATGCCTGATATACCCTGGGTAACGGAACTCACCAGCGGAATTGCTGGATAATAAATCACATAGCCGATTGCAAAAACTATTGTTGCGTAAAATGTCCATGACCACCAGCGAGGCAATGGATTATTCAATTCCTTGATGCCATCCCATTCATGACCGGTAGTTTCAACGCCAGTGAATTTATCGACTTCTTTACCTGACATCATAGTCATCCTCTCTTAGCGGGATATTTGCATTTTCATCTGCCTGTTTTCTCGACCCGGGCCGAAAAGTAAACAGGATTACTCCAACAAATATCAGGAACAGATATACCAGCCCCCAACTGTCGGCGAAATTTCGTAAACCATTGTAATCCATGACATTAATTCCTAGCGAAGATTATCCTCAGCCTTATAGAGAGAAAAATCAACAAGCGTCCCCAGCATTTGCAAATAGGCGACCAACGCATCCATCTCAGTCAGTTCCGATTTATTACCGTCGAAGTATCTTGAAGCGGCATTGGCATAGCGAGATTGCATTTCTTCAACGCCATCGGCATCCGGATTGGCCTGAGCTTTCATATCAGCAACAGCGTTCTCGATCATCTCGTCGCTATAAGGCACACCGATCATTCGATTGGCTTTCAAATGAGCCTGAATGTCACTGGTTACCAATTTGCTGTTTGCCAGAAATGTGTAGCTGGGCATGATCGATTCCGGTACTACCTTTTGCGGGTTTTTTAAATGATCTACATGCCAGTCATCAGAATAACGCCCGCCAACTCGTGCTAAATCCGGGCCTGTACGTTTGGATCCCCACTGAAACGGGTGATCATACATGCTTTCTGCTGCCAGCGAATAATGGCCATATCGCTCCACTTCATCTCGAAATGGTCTGATCATCTGAGAATGGCAGGTGTAACAACCTTCGCGAATATAAATATTACGCCCGGCCAGTTCCAGAGGCGTATAAGGACGCATTCCTTCGACTTTTTCTATGGTGTTTTTGAGATAGAACAGGGGAACAATTTCGATCAAACCACCAATCAATACTACAATAACAGAGAATATGAGCAGCAAGCCGAGGTTACGCTCAATGGCACCGTGTTTTTCTATGAAAGACATATTGTATTACTCCGCCGGTGAAAGTGCTGCTGGGGCGTCCATCGGTACTTCCTTGCGATTATCACCGCGAATGGTCCGATAGACATTGTATGCCATGAGCAATGCGCCACTTAGATAAAGTAACCCGCCAAATGTACGCATGACATATTGCGGATGAATTGCTGATACGGTCTCAACAAAGGAATTAACGAGGAAACCCTGATCGTCGTACTCACGCCACATCAGACCCTGGGTGATGCCCGCAACCCACATGACCGAGGCATAAACAACGATGCCCAGTGTCGCCAGCCAGACATGCCAGTTGACCATCCTAAGAGAATATAATTTTTCACGGTTCCACAATTTTGGCACCAGATAATAGATAGCGGCGAACGTCACCATGCCATTCCATCCCAAAGCGCCTGAATGCACATGCCCAATGGTCCAGTCAGTATAATGAGACAGGGAATTAACGGATTTTATTGACATCATCGGCCCCTCAAATGTCGACATTCCGTAAAAGGCAATGGAGATAACCATCATACGAACAATTGGGTCAGTACGTAATTTATCCCATGCTCCTGACAAGGTCATAAGACCGTTAATCATGCCACCCCATGACGGCATCCACAACATAATGGAAAACACCATGCCCAGGGTTTGAGCCCAATCGGGCAGAGCTGTATAATGCAAGTGGTGCGGACCTGCCCAGATATACAGGAATATCAATGCCCAAAAGTGAATGATTGACAATCGGTATGAATAAACTGGCCGGTTAACCTGCTTGGGCACAAAATAATACATCATGCCGAGAAAACCTGCTGTCAGGAAGAAACCGACAGCATTGTGACCATACCACCATTGGGTCAGGGCATCCTGCACGCCGGAAAACAATGAATAGCTCTTCACCCCAAGAAATGATACCGGAATGGCGGCATTATTAACCAGATGCAAAACGGCGACGGTTAGAATAAATGAGAGGTAGAACCAGTTCGCAACATAAATATGAGGTTCCTTTCGCTTTACCAGTGTTCCAGCAAAAACGATAAGATAAGAAACCCATACAATGGTTAGCCAGATATCGACATACCATTCCGGTTCAGCATATTCCTTACTTTGCGTAATACCCAGCAAATAGCCGGTAGCCGCCATAACAATAAACAGCTGATAGCCCCAGAATACGAACCAGGCGAGATTTCCACCAAATAGACGGGCCTGGCTGGTGCGTTGCACAACATAAAAACTGGTGGCTATCAATGCATTGCCGCCAAAGGCGAAGATTACAGCAGAAGTATGAAGCGGGCGCAGCCTGCCAAAATTAAACCAGGGTTCAATGTTCACAATTGGCCAGGCCATTTGTGATGCAATCACTACACCAACCAAAAAGCCGGCAAGCCCCCAAAAAATCGTGGCAATCACCCCATAACGTATGACACCATCCATATATCCGGAAGCTTCCGATTTGCCGGTATCTGACACAGCCATATTATCTGGAGAAAATTTTACACGCCGTATCAAAACAACGGTGCTGACAACCAGCACAAAAAAAAGCACCCAGGCATGGGCCTGAAACTGGGCGTCCCGGGAAAACACTGCCCCCATGAGCGCTAATAATGCAGCAAGTCCGACAACTGCTGCTTCAAACCCGTTTTTCATCAAACCACCCCATCAAGTGTACGGCCAACAATTACAAAATCTATATAGCTTCTAGAAACCTTGGTTCCTATTGGCAATCCCAAATAACGCTTTCCAAGCACTCTTTATACTTTAGGCAACAGCTAATCGCAGAGCAAGCCTGTAATCGCTTTGATCTAAGTCAATGTCAGATAACAATAATTGGTCTAGTCGGTTTTAATGAATATTGTGACCCTAAATTTACGACGGACTTCGCTCGGCATTTGTGCTGATTGGTTATCGGACTGGCGGTAATCTAATGTTAAATCAGGAAATGGCTAATATTCTGCAAAGCAATCTAAACGCTCAGTTTGACCTTTGTCAAAAACTTGAGGAGCTTGCTGACAAATTGCCACACGATGTAGATCAGCAAAAATGCCTGACTTTGGCACGCATAATTTCACCTGTGTTAAAACAGGCTCACGATTACGAGGAGTATACGTTATTTCCAAAATTGCGCGAATGGTTTGGTGACAACGTCCAGTTGATGGGTACTTTGGAACGATTACGTTTTGAACATTGGGAAGACGAAAGTTTTGCCGATGAATTGAGAGAAAGCCTGGTTGGTTTTGCCGGAGGGCAAGACAGTGAAATGACAAAGTCTCTACCCTATATGCTACGCGGTTTTTTTGAAGGACTTCGCCGGCACACCGCTTTTGAACGCGAGCATATTTTACCGATTTTACAAAACACTCAGCTTCAGGATTGAATTTGAATTCACAATTTAACCTGATGCTCCTGCTGACCGGCAATTTCGACACGTGATACGAACGTCTGGCCAGCATGAGGTTGCTCGCGCAATTGCTGATCGCTTAGTCCCTGAATTGCTGATGTCGCAAACAAGTCACGCAAATCCCTCCCGCCCAAAGCCGGGCAGGTGATATGGGCGGTAGGGAGATTAACAGTATCAACCGCTTCTGCCTGTGGTGAGTATCGTACCAATCTGCCTGAACCCCATTGAGCATTCCAAAAAAAGCCATCGCCATCACAAATAGCGCCATCAGGATATATGTTGGTCCCGGTAAAATTCAGATACTCTTCTGGTTCCCCGATTGGCCAGCCATCCCTTTCATCGAGGGGTTGGCGCCAAACAATCTGACGCGGGGTATCGGTATAATACCCAAAACGCCGATCTGGAGAAAAGCAAATGGCATTAGATACTGTTATCGGGTGATACAATTTTCTCAACTCACCGAGATAATAACGATAAATTGCACCGGCATCCTTTTCCAGATTAAATCCCATGGTGCCAATCCAAAAGCCGCCCCAGGGATCAGATCTTCCATCATTGAATCTTATCTTAAGATCTTCTGATTCACGCTGACAAATAACTTCCCATTTCCCGGAATTAATTTCCAACCTTATCAAAGAAGTCTGACCAGCGACCAATAATGTGTCGTGATCAACCCAACCTGCAGCAGAAACAGTGTGAGGGAATTTCCAGTCTTGAATTTCTTCATTATAGCGCCGGTATAATGTTCCAGCCATAATATCGCACCAGAACAATTCCCGCCGCAAAGGATGCCACAATAACCCCTCACCCAACTCGCAAGGTGTATGATCAAAAACCTCATAATTCATTGTAAGTGCTCCAGAAATCTGCATGGATCAGGCGCATTTTTGCAAAATACTCGCATCTAACCAGTTACCGCAACACCGCCATCAATTACCAGTGCCTGACCCGTCATCATCCGGGAGATATTGGACGCCAGGAACAGTGTACCGCCAACGATATCTTCGCCATATATATGCTGTTTGAGACATTGGAGGTTGAGGTGGGCTGCAAGCGATTCATCCGTTGCCCAGAGTTTCATTTGTCTATCGGTCAAAACCCAACCAGGCATCAAGGCGTTTACCCGAATATTGTCTGGTCCTAACTCTCGGGCAAGACCACGGGTTAATCCAGTGATGGCAGCTTTTGATGCGATATAGGCGGGAAATCCGCTGTACCCTATCATATAGGCAATTGAAGAAAAATTGATTATTGAACCACCACCCGCGGACTTCATTGTCGGTGCTACACTTCGTGCTGTTACAAAATGGGGGCGCAAATTCACATTTAGCGCAGCGTCCCATTCATCTGACGACAGCCCAGATAATGTGTGGCGGTTATCATTGGCGGCATTGTTGGCTAATACAGTTATTGGTCCATTTGCATGTCGTGCCTGGTTCAATGCCGCTTGCAGGGCGCTGACATCCGTTACATCACATTTAGTGTAATGAGGAGAGCGGCCACGCTTTTCCTGCATTTGCAAAACAAACTCACCGGCATCCGATCTTTGCACGAAAGATACATTTGCACCCTGCCCCATAAATCCATCAGTGAGCGAGGCGCCAATGCCAGAGCCTCCACCTGTGATAAATACACTGGCCCATTTCAGATCATGGAAGGTCGCATAGTTTTTTGTGCTTGTCTCGTGCATAGCTAAATCTCTCCTGCCATATGAGGTGTGTGCGTATAGAGTGTATATTAATCACCGAAGATTTTTACCCGACAGAACACAAAAACAAGCGATATTTATGCAACCTGATACAGTTTTAAGGCAAGAGCGGTAAGTATTTAGAATATGACATTAAAACTATCTTTTTCTAACAATCTGATAGCCCGGACGCATCAGACATAGGCACCAAACGGGTGAACGGAAAAACCAGGAAAATTGTCAATCACAGAACAATGTGCAATTTGAATACATAATGTTCATGCGCGATGTGCTCAACAGCCCCACCCTGGAATGTGACTAATTTTTGCGCCCAATGGGCCAGCTCAACCATCGAAGAGCCACCCATGTGCTGTGCTGATTGGAAAATACTCAATAGACCCAAATACCAACTGCACAATAAAGTCAGCAAAATAGACTTATCCCAAAAACTCGATGTTGCATTTACCCGCTCATTGCCAAACCGCGAATGATCAAGATTACCATGCCGATAAAACACGCAATTCCAAATACTCCACCAGCAATCCAGATTTGCCATATGATTTCCCCCAGGAAAATGCAATGCGCATACGCGCAAGGTCACATATGGTTGAGAATGATACAAATGGATTTGACCTAAATCAATCAATTTTCAATCTGAAATTTTGCTTGATTTATGGAAAAATTTCGAGTGAAGTTGAATGGCTTGTTACTGGAGCAAAAGTAAATTGCGACACTTATAACGTCGCGTCCTGACACTCGAATTGACGACATTTTGTTATGAATAATCGGATAATGAACTGCCACTTAGAGCGGGATTGAAAATGTTCGAAATTACTCCAACCACACGCCTTCGGCGTTCCCCCTTTTTTGAAGCCACTGTCAGGGAAGGCGTGAAGGGGTTTTTGCCCTATAATCAAATGCTTATGCCAACGGGATATGGACACCCTGAAGATGAATACTGGCGATTGATCAATGGCGTTGCTGTTTGGGATGTTGCCGTAGAACGTCAAGTTGAGATATCCGGACCAGATGCCGAAAAACTGGCACAAATCCTTTCACCGCGAAATCTATCCAAATGTGCCGAGAACCAAGGGAAATATATCGCGCTGTGTGACCATAACGGCACGATCATCAATGACCCCATTTTGCTCAAACTGGCTGAAGACCGGTATTGGTTTTCAATAGCAGATTCAAATATATTATTTTGGGCACGAGCCATCGCGTCAGAACGGAGACTAATTGTTGATGTGTCTGAACCTGATGTGTCACCATTGGCGGTACAGGGGCCAAAAGCAGAGGCGGTTGTTGCAGATATATTTGGAGACTGGGTTCATGATTTGAAATATTTTTGGTTCCGTGAAGCTGAGATTGACGGAATTCCAATGAAAGTTGCAAGGTCGGGATGGTCAAAACAGGGTGGGTTTGAATTGTATCTGATGGATGGATCCAGGGGCAATGAGCTCTGGAATATCGTCAAGGAAGCCGGAAAACCCTATGATATTGGACCGGGAAACCCCAATATGTGCGAGCGTATTGAAAGTGGACTATTGTCCTGGGGGTCAGATACAGATGACGAGACTAATCCATTTGAAATTGGCCTTGGGAAATATGTTGATCTCGATGTCGGTGATGATGTCATCGGTATTGCCAAACTACGCAAATTCAAAGAGGACGGCATAAAACGCCATCAATTGGGAATCATATTGAATGGCGAAGAACCTTTGGCTTCTCATAGTATCTGGTATGATATTCATTTGAATGGCACAAAGGTCGGCGATATGACGAATGGTGTCTGGTCTTATCGTTTGAAGCGCAACATCGGATATGCGTTGATTTCCTCACAAATCAACGTTGGGCAAAATGTAGAAGTCTGCAAGGATGGCCAAATGATTGAAGCATCTTTGTGCAATCTACCTTTTTGCTAAGAGCCATTTCTGAATAAGGAATTTGAAATGAAAGCAGCAGTGTGCAGACAATTTGGTGAACCGCTGGTCATTGAAGAAATTGAATTGGCTCCACCCGGGCCAGGGGAGATTTCGGTAAAAATGGCAGCCTGCGCAATTTGTCATAGCGACATCATGTATATTGATGGCGCGTGGGGAGGTGTCCTTCCCGCGGTCTATGGCCACGAGGCAGCCGGCAAAGTTGAAGCGGTGGGCAAAGGTGTTGATACTGTATCTGTGGGTGATCATGTTGTCGTAACACTCATCCGCTCCTGCGGGCATTGCCATTATTGTTCTCAAGGTCATGCTGTTGCCTGTGACACACATTTTGCGCTGGATGCGCAAAGCCCTCTGCGGACCATGGATGGCAACGCAATCGCGCATGGTTTGCGCACCGGTGCATTTGCAGAACATGTGGTTGTTCATAATTCCCAGGCTGTAACCATCAGTGCGGATATTCCGTTTAATTCAGCCAGCCTGTTGGCTTGCGGCGTAATAACAGGATTTGGCGCGGTCACCAATACTGCAAATATTTCTGCCGGATCCAGTGTTGTGATCATCGGTACCGGCGGTGTTGGACTAAACTCCGTTCAAGGAGCGGCAATTGCAGGTGCGGCAACCATAATCGCTATCGATATTTCTCAATCCAAACTGGAAGCCGCCAGAACATTTGGTGCAACCCACACTATCAACGCATCATCCGGCAATATGCAGGACCAGGTCCGGGCCTTGACCAATGGTCGAGGCGCTGATTATGTTTTTGTTACAGTGGGGGCAAAATCTGCGATTGACAGCTCATATGAATTAATGGGGCGCACAGGCAGTGTCGTTCTGGTTGGAATGCCGGCTGATGGTGTAATGTCTCAGTTTGACCCGGTCAATGTTGCCAGTGAGAGCCAGCGCATTCTGGGTTCAAAGATGGGCTCAAGCCGGGTGCCCGTCGATGTGCCCTACCTGGCGAGCCTTTATCAGCAGGGACGTCTGAAACTGGATGAATTGATTTCAGGTACCTATCCGCTGGAAGATATTAATGAAGCAATTGCTTCGGTCAAAAATGGCGGTGCGCTACGCAATGTGATCGTATTCTGATCAATGTCTGTGGCAGTTTAATACTCGGCAACAAAATTATGACAGGCGGATGAAATGAAAATCGTCGATGTTAAAACCTATGTCGTAGGCAATCCACCGCCGCATTTTGGCGGGAGATATTTTATATTTCTGAAACTGATCACCGATAGCGGCATAGAAGGAGTTGGTGAAGTTTATGCCGCAACATTTGGCCCGCACATGGTTGCAAAAATGATAGAGGATGTTTGCCACCGTCAAATTATCGGATGTGATCCCTTCAAGATCGAAGCCATGTGGCGACGGGTATACGGTTCTGGCTATAATTTACGTGCTGATGTTTCATTGATCGGGGTACTTAGTGGCATCGAGATGGCCTGTTGGGATATCATCGGCAAAGAGCTGAACAAACCGGTATACGAACTATTGGGTGGCCAGGTTCATGAAAAACTGCGCTGCTACACTTATCTTTACCCTTCAGACTCTGAAATTGCCGATGATTTTTATGGCAATCCTGAACGCTCCGCCGAACGCGCGACCGAATATGTTGCGCAGGGATTTACCGCATTAAAATTCGATCCTTCCGGCCCCTATACCCAATATGACCCGCATCAACCCCGACTTGAAGACATCGAGCGATCAGTAAAATTTGTAAAGCTTATCCGTGAAGCAGTCGGGACCAGTGCTGATCTGTTATTTGGCACACACGGACAATTTACAACTTCTGGCGCTATTCGTTTGGCCAAACAACTGGAACCTTATGATCCACTCTGGTTTGAAGAACCGGTCCCGCCGGAAAACCCAAAAGAAATGGGACGGGTTGCCAAACAAACCTCAATCCCAATTGCCACTGGTGAACGGTTGACAACCAAATATGAATTTGCCCGTGTACTGGAACATCAGGCCGCTTCAATACTGCAAATGGCGCTTGGCCGGGTGGGTGGAATACTAGAGGCCAAAAAAATTGCCGGTATGGCAGAAACTTATTATGCCCAGATTGCCCCCCACCTTTATTGTGGACCGATTGAAGGGGCTGCTAATATCCAGATCAGCAGTTGTTCGCCAAATTTTCTCATTCTCGAGGGAATCCAGAAGTGGGATAATTTTCACGCCGATATTCTCAAAAAACCGATTACCTGGGAAGACGGTTATGTCATTCCTCCAAGCGAACCCGGACTAGGGGTTGAACTGAATGAGGAAGTGGCGCTGGCACACCCTTATGAAGGTGATGCGCTGCATCTTGAAATGAGTACAGAAATTATCTGACTTTTTGTAAAGGGAATTAGTTGATGAAAATCGGATTTATCGGATTGGGAAATGTAGGCGGCAAACTGGCTGGCAGTTTACTGCGAAATGGATATGATTTAACGGTACGAGATCTGGATAAATCCGCTGCTGAACCTTTTCTTGCCATGGGTGCCAAATGGAGTGATACACCCAAACAACTGGCGCAACATGTCGATGTCATTATCACCTGTCTGCCCTCGCCAAAGGCAAGTGCGGAAGTGATGGAAGCCGATGATGGTGTTATTGCCGGGTTGAGTGCTGGCAAAGTCTGGCTTGAAATGAGCACAACGGATGAGGCAGAAGTCAAACGGCTGGCAGAAAAAGTTGACACAAAAGGAGCTTTTGCTCTTGATAGTCCAGTGTCCGGCGGATGCCATCGTGCGGCAACCGGAAATATCGCGATATTTGCAGGTGGCGAACGAAATGCCTTTGAACGTGTATTGCCTATTCTAACTTCGATGGGTCGCGAAATTCTCCACACGGGGCCATTGGGTTCCGCTTCTATCCTGAAAGTGGTAACCAATTACCTGGCTTCTGTCCACCTTGTTGCCTTGGGAGAAGCAATGACTACAGCTGCTAAAGCGGGCATTAATCTGAATGCTACTTATGAGGCAATTCGAATTTCGTCAGGAAATTCGTTTGTCCATGAAACCGAAAGCCAGGTGATATTGAATGGCAGTTACGATATTAATTTTACCATGGATCTGGTGTTGAAAGATATGTCGCTGTTTCAGGCGGTTGCTGAGCGTGCTGATGTACCACTGGAACTATCTCCCAAAGTAGTGGAAATATTTGAAGATGGTGAGAAGAAGTATGGATCGCGAGCCTGGTCATCAATGATTGTCAAACGGCTGGAAGATCAATGCGGTATCGCGCTTCGTGCTCCAGGGTTCCCAGCGCAAATGAGCGATGCTGAACCCGAAGAAAAGGGCCAAGAGGTGACCTTCAGAAATCAGGCAGGGTAACAAATTGGATAGCAAAAATACCAGCACTCATGATGCAGACAAGCGCGACGAAGAGCGCAATCGGGATATTAAAATATTCGTTAATGGTGATATTGTCCATCGTGATGAAGCGAAAATTTCAGTCTATGATTCAGGATTTTTGCTCGGTGACGGTATGTGGGAAGGTATGCGCCTGTATCATGGGAAGTGGGCATTCTTTGAGGAGCATATGGATCGCCTGTTTGACAGTTGCAAGGCAGTTTCACTCGATATTGGGATGAAAAGGGGCGGTATTCTCGATGCTTTGAACCGAACCGCAACCGCGAACAATATGAAGCATGATGTCCATTGCCGCCTGATGGTCACACGTGGCGCAAAATCCAAACCATTCCAGCACCCTGCGTTATCTCAATCCGGCCCGAGTATTGTGATCATCATGGAGCATTCAAAACCGGCTGAGATTCTGCAAACAAAAGGTATAAGTCTGGCCACTGTGCCTCAAGTTCGCGGATTGCCAATGGCCCAGGACGCAAAGTATAATTCCCATTCGAAGCTGAATTGCGTTATCGCATGTCTGCAGGCGGAACAGGCTGGTGCGGACGAAGGCTTGATGCTCGACCCCAATGGATTTGTGAACACCACCAATGCCTGCAACTTGTTCATCATACGCAAAGGTGTAGTCTGGACGTCAACGGGTGATTACTGCATGAACGGTGTAACGAGAGGGAAGGTAATTGATTTGTGCCGGGCAAATGGCATCCCCGTCTTTGAAAAAAATTATTCGCTTTACGAAGCCTACGGTGCTGATGAGGCATTTTTGACCGGTACTTTTGGTGCCCAGACACCTGTATATCAGATTGATGGCAAACCCATTGGGAGCCAGAACGGTGCCGGGCCAGTGACCCTTCGACTACAAAAACTCTACAAAGAACTGATCGCTTCTTTGTTTTAGAGAAAAATTTATACTCACCCAATGGAGCACCGTTCATGACAAACTATTGCGCCGAGAGGCTTGAAGCATTCAAAGATATCACCACGGCGACACTAACAACAGTTCTTTTAAAAAAAGGCCTGCGCAATATCTGGATAAGGGGATCATTTCCGTTATCAAATGACCAGGAACGTGTCGTCGGACCAGCGTTTACCTTGCGTTTCGTTCCCGCCCGGGAGGATTTGGCAACACCAGCCTCCTGGTCTTCACCTATTTCAACCCGTGCTGCGATAGAAGAAATGCCTGAGGGTTGTGTTGCCGTTGTTGACGCTGGGGGTTACCGGGATGCCGGGATTTTTGGCGATATATTATGTGAACGGATGAACCAAAAAAATGTTGCCGCCCTGGTTACCGATGGTGTGGTTAGAGATATTGAAGGGGTTGAGCAAACACAATTATCGGTTTGGGCGGCAGGTACTTCTTCTCCCCCTTCTGTCGCTGGCCTGACTTTTGTCGGGTGGCAGGAGCCTATTGGATGTGGTGGTGTTGCAGTAATTCCCAATGATCTGATTGTCGCCGACAAAGATGGCGCCGTTATCGTACCCGCTGACATGGTTGACGAAGTGCTGGAAGCTTCTATTGAGCAGGAAAACCTTGAAGAATGGATCATCAATGAAGTGCGGGATGGTGCGCCACTTCCGGGGCTTTACCCTCCTGATGAGGGCAATAGAATTCGTTATGAAAACAGCAAGAAATAGCCTTCCAAACTGTATGGAGTGATAACTATGAAAAGCTCTGATTATCTGATCATTGGCGGTGGAATAGCAGGAACGTCTTTGGGTGCAAAACTTGCCAGTCAGGGATCTGTAACACTGATCGAAGCAGAATCCGCGTTGGGTTACCATTCAACAGGGCGTTCAGCAGCAATGTTTGCCCCCAATTATGGCAATGCAATAATCCGAACCTTGAACCGAAAAAGTTTTGATTTTTTTCGAACGTCTGAAAACTTACTGCGCCAGCGAGATGTTCTGGTCATATGTGGTGAAAAAGACGAACAGGATTTTGAAAAACTGCTGAGCGACGGCTTCCAGGAGATTTCAGTTGATGACGCCTGCAAGCGAATGCCGCTGTTGCGATCAAAGGCTGTACTTAGAGCAGCGATTGACACTGGATGTCATGATGTCGATGTAGATTTGCTGGTACAAAATCATGCTCGCTCAATGCGGGCAAACAGGTCTAATTTTGAATTCAATGCCAGGGCGCAAAAGATATCTTATATCGATGAATGCTGGCATGTCGAAACCAGCTCCGGGGAATACTCAGCGCCTATACTGGTCAACGCAGCAGGAGCCTGGGCTGATTTGATTGCCCAAATGGCAGGTCTTGGTAGACTAGGCCTAACCCCGATGCGCCGTTCAATTGCCTGCGTTTCGATGCCAATGGATGTATCAGGTTGGCCATTGTTACTGGGCGCAAGTGAGACCTGGTATGCAAAACCTGACGCGGGCAATTTGCTGATTTCTCCCGCAGAAGAAGACGAATGCGAACCAATGGATGCCTGGGCTGAAGATTTAATGCTTGCGGAAGGCATTGATCGTTTTCAGCAGTTTGTCGATTTTGAAGTTACCCGCGTTGATTCAAATTGGGCCGGTTTGCGAACTTTTGCCCCTGATCGCACGCCGATTGTCGGTTTTGACCCCCGCGCTAAAGGGTTCTTCTGGTTGGCTGGGCAAGGTGGCTATGGTGTACAGACCTCACCGGCAATGAGCGCAGTGGCGGCAGATATAATTACCAACTGTGACGATACCGACAGAACACTCATTGAAGCCCTGAATCCGGCGCGATTTTGTTAGAACATTCCCGGTGAAATAAAATTAGTCTTTGTCTCTTTGAAATATCCAGTCATGATCGGGATGATTTTGAAATCGCCATTTGCGCAAGGGTCCGGCCATAACATTGAGATAATACATCTCATAGCCATATGGAGACCCACAGGGATGGTGTCCTTTTGGAACAAGCACAACATCGCCATCAGATACGGTCATTGTTTCATCTAATGTGCCATCTTCAGTAAAAACGCGCTGTATGCCGTAACCCTGAGCCGGGTTTATGCGATGATAATATGTTTCCTCCAGATAAGTCATGTCAGGATAATTGTCTTCATCATGGCGATGAGGTGGATAAGAGGACCAATTACCATCTGGTGTAAATACTTCTGTTACCAGCAAACTGTCAGCAACATCACGATTTTCCATCGCAATATTATGAATATAGCGAGTATTGGCACCCTTTCCGCGTTCTTCAAGTTCAATGCCGACTGGTCCAATAATCTGAGCTTGATGACTTCCTTTTCCCGGAGCAGAACAAATCGCAACCACACATTTTGTTGTTGCGGTAACAATAGAACGCACAGCGTTTGGCACGTAGACACAATGAGGTGGAGTGCGCTCAAAAACATTCATACGATCACCCAGTTCACCGAATTTCAAGTCCCCGGCAGCAATCTCAGCTTTGCCCTCTACCAGAACCAGTATTATCTCGCGATCATCATCAATCTGTTCAATACAGTCCCCCGGCTCCAAATGGTATAACTTGAATCCAACATAGATCCAGCTTGCGCTTTGTGGGCTAATGTTATGTATTTCACCCTTGGTCCCACTGGGTTTGCGATGAATATTTGCCACGATGAGCCTCCCAAATTATGATTAGAATCAGCAGTTATTGACAATTTTGGCAACTAATCAATCGCTAATATTCCTGATTTTCACATGATAGGGTCTATCACATACATGGCATCACGGTAGTTTATTTTCGACTATTACTTCGATTATCTGTGTTTACAAATTTCTGGAAAGATTGCTAACGCGTTGGCTTTTGGCGAAATATCCAACATGCAATTCCGTGACCATGTGTAGTTGAGAAAGGCTACTATTTTGACCAGATTAAAATTGAGCTAATGATTGATTTTAACGTAAAAATTGCATTTTGACGGTTTATTGAATCTTGGCGATTGACATCACATTCATATTTGGCATACGTGGTATTGTTCGATTATAAATATCGGTATTGATACAGAATGCGATGTTGTTTGTTGCTGGGCCAGGAGGGTATATTGAGCTGTTATTTTGGTAATATGATTGCACGTTACAATGCAGCAAAACACCGTTTAGCTGCTCTACTTGCTTCAGATACTGAAATCCGTGATAGTGAAATTGCTGATGCTGATCGAGAATTGGACGCCGCTTTTGAAGCCATCATGCAGGCAGAAGTTCGGGACAGCTGGCAGATACAGGTGCGTGTTAGATTTATTGCCGAGCAAATTAATGAGCGGTGTGAGAATCAGGAAATTATCAATCGACTGACCCGGCAAATGCTTGCTGATGTTTCGGAAGTCTGCACGGAGACGGATCCAAACTACGTTAATTTGCTTTACCAAGCCGGATAATTTGAAATGGTAAATTCATTTGTAGCCAACATTCTATAACGGCATTGTAACCTTCCTGGCAGTCAGCGCTGTATAAGGAAAAGTCGAGAAATCTCTGAACTCCAGGCATTTCGTTTTCAATATGATGGGGATCTAGCAGTTTGTCTGGTTTGTTTTCCGACCCGGAATTTATCAACAAGGCCATGAGAAACCGTGAACAATGATACTGACAGAATCATCAATAAGGCAGCGCCAATGAATATTCCGCTTTTTATTGCCGGATGATCGGATGGCAACGATGAATGATCGTTATTATCAATAGAATTCATTGATACCAAAACTATCGCGATACCATGATCTACAGCACATGCCATTTAAAAGATACAATAATACAACCACCCGGATTCAGGTTCAAAACCAAATTTGCACAAAACGGTTATTATTTAGTCGACCGCTGGTACTGCGCCAAGCCATCGCATGGCGTTTGGCAAATCAGGAGCAGAATTGAAGGCTCGCTCGTGCGGAGTTGACGCGCCAAACCGAATTTTCAATCCGGCAAGAAGTGTACTTTCTTCAACCCGGTCTGTGCCTCCAGCGGACGATGATTCCTCAACCCTGATCCCTTCAAACGAAACGAAAAACGAAGTGCTCGCAGAGCCGATATTCATCGACAATTGCTGTTCCAATTCTCCCCCCCAGGAGAAAAGATTCGTGGGATTTGGAAGGAAAAAATCATCAGAATCCTGCAATCCTTCTGCATAACCCAGGTTGCCCTGAAGCATGGTTTTGCCATCATTAAAAAACAACTGCCCAATGACGCGCGCAAAAATGGCATCATCGAGCGATTTATTGTCATCATTGGCTTTCGCATTGAGAAATCCGGTCTGGATGGCAATTGAACCATTGGTGGACAGGAAACGGCCTTCGATTCCACCGAATTCGTATTGAGTGTCCAGACTATCGCTGCCATTGTCATTGATCTCTGTGCGCCCAAAACCACCAAATATCCCAAATAACGCGCTATCTGTTACAAACGCCAGATGCCCACCCAAAAGATGTCCTCCTCCATAGGTGTTATCGGCTAGCATTGATTCAAAACGATTATTATTGAATGTCGCTTCGCCATAGGCCTCAAATTGACCCAGCCAGCTAGAGGCGAAAGGCGTTGCTGCAAGAAATTCCGCACCACCCAGAGAAAAATCATCTATTTCGGTTCGCGGATTGCCTGATCCGTTCAATGCGTTGCCAAACCGCCATAAATGCCCACCCCAGAGACCGACTTCCAATATCGGCTGCCGTTGCGGGGCCGTCATGTCATAATTGTCTCTCGAATATGCAAATGTATCTTTTGCCGGCTCTCCCAGTAAAGTTGTCAGGCGAACATAAGGACCATAGGAATATCGGTCTGCGTTTTCATTGCCTGGTATTGCGGCACCATTTGTTGTCACTGCCGCCCTTTGATCATAGAGATCGAACCATGCATTGGCTTCAACACCAATACTTAATCTTGTTGGTGAATTGGGTGAACTGAAAGTGAACCCCAGTCTTCCTTCCAGCATTGGAACCCAGTCGGAGCGTTCGTTACGTATGTTATTACTCATACCACTCACATCGCCAAGCGTGGTTACATCGGTACTTCGCCTGCCATAAAGAATTGCTGCACTTCCAGATACATCAAAAGAGACATAAGGATTTAGTTGTTGCTCGTGTTCAATTCCAAATTTTGGCCCAACACCAGTAAATTCAAAACGGCGTTTTTGTGTTAATGCGTAGGTTCCAAGAAGATCAAATGTTGCATCGGTATCCGCGTCAAAATGGGCAAAACGAACACCAGCAATTAATGTGGTTTGCGCTTCATTGCGCGACCCAAGTCCGACATCTCTTCGTGCTTCAAAGTCAACAATCAAGTGCTCTTCGCGGTGGGTTGCGTTTCCCACTGAATAAAACGTCGAATAATTACCGCCGAGGATGTTGTAATAATAATTAGAAGCATAGCCTGCTTCTGTCTGCTTATTGGATGAACCGAAGCGCGCAAATACGCCAATGTTCCAGTCGTTGTCGACAGATGGCAAAAATCTGTTGATCGGACCGATATATCCGATCATGCCGTTCAGACCGGGAGCGGGTCCAATTGTGTTGAAACTGGTCGTGTCAGCTTGGTTCCCGGACAGAACTTGGTTCCAGGGCTGCTCGTCACCGGAATAAACCGAGCCGCTAAACTCAACGATGAATTTTCCTCGATTATCTGTCACCTGTGCACTGACCGGCGCAAAAGTCAGACAGGTTACAATCGCTATTGCGGAAGCGCTATATAGCAGCCTTACCTTTGGGCTGGATGAGCGCGCGCCATGCTTCTCACAAGCAGCGATGTCAACAGAATTTGTTTGGTCAGGATTACTCATTGCAATTAAATAGCAAATCGTAAAAACTACGGCAAGCTGAATCCCCACATCTGAAATTGGGTTTCTGATATCGACATTTTTACAACACCAAGTCCTGAACATAATTGCCATATCAATGGAGAAACCGTTTGAACGAATCTCGTAATCTTCATGGCATTATCTGGCTTGCGTCATACCCTAAATCTGGAAACACCTGGACCCGGAATTTCCTGCATAACCTGATCAATGTGATGGCTGGTGAGGAATTGGGTATCCAGGATATAAACAAGATGAACCATCTGTCGACCTGGGAAATTTCCGGTAAATCTTATGAAAAGTTGCTGGATAAAAACCTTAATCAATGTACGCGCGAGGAGATTGCGTCCGTTCGTCATCAGGTTCAGCAACAAATTGCGGACGACGCTGACGGTCTAGCGTTTGTCAAAACACACCATGCACTGGTCATGGACCGAAAAAAACCGACCATCAATTTCGACGTTACATGTGGTGCAATATACATTGTGCGCAATCCTCTTGATGTGGCAATCTCATTCAGCCATCACCTGAATGCCTCAATCGATGAAGCGATCGAACAAATGGCAATCGAGGGCCTGGAAACACCGATCAACGAAAAATCTGTGTATGAAGTATACAGCTCCTGGAGCCAGCATGTGGAAAGCTGGACCCGAAAACCGCAACGAACAATCTATGTGATGCGCTATGAGGATATGCTGAGTGAACCGGAAACAACTTTTCGCGGTCTGGCACACCACCTGTTGCTTGAACCCAGCATCATTCAGCTTGAACGCTCGATTGAGCTTTCGTCTTTTGAAAAATTGCAATCACAGGAAACCGAAAAAGGATTCAGGGAAAAACCCAAAGACGCAAAACTGTTCTTCCGTTCCGGCAGAGCCAATCAATGGCGCGAAGAATTGAATGGCCAGCAGATTGACCGAATTGTGAAAGCTCACCGTAAACAGATGGAACGGTTTAATTATTATCCGTTGTAGTGCGAAGCAATCAGCACCAATTATAGCAGGAACACACTTCACTTTTTAGTCTGGTTTTCCCTTCTTGGGCAGTCGTAATTCAAAATTTCTGCCACATATTATCTCACCATTGATTTTGATATCAATCCGGTGGCGACCGGCATAACAACGACGTGTGGTAACCGGTTTTATCGCATGTTGTTTTGTGCCGCAAAATCGACTCCCGCCGCCGAGGTTTAACTTTTTCCACTTGAATACCTTGGGTGTGGTTTTACCATTTGCCCGCATGTGATGCACTGTGTAATCGATGACCAGAGACTGATCAGTTTTTGTGTTGGAGCGTATATCGAGCTTGAATTCCAGAACATCGCCTAAAGTGACCTGAGGTAACAACAACTCGAACCCAAGAAGCGAAATTTTGGGTGGGCCGTACCCCAATGCTTTTAGTGCGCCGGGATGGCCTTGTTTGATCAGACTGCGTAATGCATGGCGAACAAGGCGAACTGTGTTGACACTGGCATCCCTCATCCATTGTTGAGCAATGTCAACGACAAGGTCGGGATGATCCTTGGCAATATCGTTTAAATTATTGGCAACCGAACGCTGGACATATTCTTCTTCGTCATCGCGCAAAGATTCCAGCAAAGGCAGAATAGGAGACTGGTCTTTGATTAACCGGGGCAGTTGCATCGCCCAGGGTAGCCGGGGGCGTGTGCCTTCGGAAACCAGTCGGCGCACATGGCGATTAGGATCGTTGACCCAATTCTTCATCAATTCCAGTGCCCGCTCCTGATCTAATATCAAAAAATACCGCACATCAAATTCTGATGAAAATCGCTTGGTCATCTCTTTGAGTAACTGAAGTGATTGTTCGAAATTCCCAGTTCCATTTTGCCCGACCACCAGACCCAGAGGCATCATTCCCCAACCACAGATACCATCATCATCGCTTTGCTGATCGCTATTAATATCAACATCGGGATGGAGCATGTCGAGAATAATTGCATGGCGTTGTTTATGATCTTGCGGAAGCACATTATGAATGTGGTCGG
The DNA here is from genome assembly GCA_024224595.1 of Hyphomicrobiales bacterium. GTDB lineage: Bacteria > Pseudomonadota > Alphaproteobacteria > Rhizobiales > Rhizobiaceae > JAAEMP01. The sequence continues at coordinate 879 of JAAENI010000482.1, read as the reverse complement.
CAATCAATTGGGCGCGTGCTTTCAGTTCAAGATTTTCCAACTTCTCAAGAATGGATTGCTCGAATTGGGCCCTGTTAAACAGGCGAACGTTTTTGGCAAGATGGCTTCCAAAACACCGAACCAACTCAGGTGAAAAGTTGTTCTTGAACGGTTCCATGTGGTTTTGACTTCCTGGTTTTGTTAACATTTTTTAGATCTATATCCAGGGGCATCTTCAGTCAGTCTTTCTGTTCGTATATTCAAATGATTTTTCGGCATCAAACAAGACTGAATACGAAAAAGCATCCAAACCAATACTATTAATATATTTTGATTGTTCACTAGTGAGAAAATGAGAAAACGGTTTTGAAATACCAAATAATTTTGTAATTCCAATGTATATGCACTTATTAATACCGTTTGTTCTCTGGATGGTGTCGACCGCCAAAAATCCAAATAGTCCTTTCCGTTCACCATCGATCAATTCCCGCATTCCAAAGTAACATTTTTCTTTTGCTACAGAAGATGGGATAACAACTCCTGCTATCTTCAATTTTTTACTCACAATACTTTTAATTGAATCTGGCCCCAATAATGACGGTTAGTAAGTTTACGGAACTGCTTTGTTCTGAAAGTGGAAAAAATTGGCTGAGCATCGAAATAAAAATTCGTTATCTTCGACGACGCTATTCTCATTTCTGATATTAACCAAATGCACTCGTATTTTTTCACCTTCCAATAGGCTGTAAGTCTTGTAGGCTCTTACATCATTAAATTCATTGTATTTGTCCATGGTACTATTGATGATACTGCGTAAAGACATCTCTTCAGCATTAGAATTCCCAACAAAAACACTTGCAGCCAACAGAATCGAAAGCAATCTAAATAACATACTTACCT
>JAAENI010000481.1 GCA_024224595.1 Hyphomicrobiales bacterium | reverse complement strand
TTTCTGCCTTGGTCTCCCTGACCACAAAGTCCAGCGAGCGCCAAAAATTGGCCCTCCTCTGTTTTGGGGATGTGCCAAATCTGCCTGTCTGTATCGTTACGAACCTTGCCCGATGCGCTGCATCGCGCTACGATCCGCTCCTGGCCGAATAAACTGATTTGAAGCATCAAATGATTTACAATAAAACGGAAGTGCCCCAGAGAACCAAGATGAACAATAATCCACCATCAATTGCCATAATTATGGGCAGTCAATCAGATTGGGAGACGATGAAACACGCAGCCGAAGTCCTGGATCAACTTCAGATTTCTCACGCCTGTAAAATCATTTCTGCACATCGCACACCTGATCGCCTGACACAGTTTTCCAAATCGGCCAGAGAAAAAGGCTACAAAGTCATTATTGCAGGCGCTGGTGGCGCGGCTCATTTACCCGGAATGACGGCGGCTATGACTCCTCTTCCGGTATTGGGTGTACCTGTGCAATCAAAGGCTTTATCGGGGCAGGATAGTCTGTTGTCGATCGTTCAGATGCCAGCGGGAATTCCGGTTGGAACTTTGGCAATTGGTAAAGCAGGCGCAATCAACGCGGCATTGCTGGGAGCTTCAATACTCGCAATTTATGATGAAAGAGTGGCAAACGCGCTCAATGACTGGAGAACAGCACAAAGTGATGGCGTTGCATTGGAACCTGAGACCTAGACCCTTTCATGGTTACATTGAAAGGGTCTAGCAGGCTGTCGGACTTGAGCAATTATTGAGAACAGAACTGGAATTGAGGTCGATATTTCGATCATTTGAGGCGAATATCGGGAATATTTAACGAAAATGAACGAAAAATCGGACCAATATCCAGTTTTGTTAACA
>JAAENI010000480.1 GCA_024224595.1 Hyphomicrobiales bacterium | reverse complement strand
TTCGTTGCCACCGTTTTTCTTCTCTTTCTTGAAATCCCTCAGGGTATCCTGCAGCATGGTCACACCAGCGTCTGCACCATACGTCTTCTTAGCCGAAGATACAACCACGCCTTTGATGTTTTCATCACCTGTGCCGTCATCAACAATCGCTTCCCATTCTTACATTACAAGCCCGTCAATGACATTCATCGATTTGCCGGGCATATCCCAGGTTAAAAGTGCAATGCCGTCGGCATCCGTATTGAGTGTAAAATTTGTATAGGTCATCTGATTACCCTTAAACCCGTTCAATTATGGTTGCAGTTCCCATACCAGCTCCAATGCAGAGCGTTACCAGGGCTGTATTGAGGTCGCGTCGTTCCAGTTCATCCAGAACAGTCCCGAGGATCATCGCACCAGTGGCACCTAAAGGATGGCCCATTGCTATGGCCCCGCCACAAACGTTCATCTTTTCATGAGAGATATCAAAATGTTGCATATAACGCAGAACAACAGAGGCAAACGCTTCATTAAGCTCAAACAGATCAATATCTTCAAGCTTCATGCGGGAGCGTTTCAGAAGTTTTTCAGTGACATCAATAGGTCCCGTCAGCATCAATGCAGGATCGGAGCCAATATTGGCAAAAGCCCGTATCTTTGCTCTGGGCTTGAGCCCCATGGATTTACCGCCTTTTTTGGAACCGAGCAGAATAGCCGCAGCCCCGTCAACGATACCCGAAGAGTTGCCGGCATGATGCACATGGTTGACGGCTTCGACATCAGGGTGTGCCTGAATGGCAACGGAGTCAAAACCACCCATTTCCCCCATCATCACAAACGATGCATCAAGAGAGGCCAGAGACTGCATATCCGAACTGGGTCGCATATGTTCATCCGTGGCCAGAATGGTTAATCCATTCTGGTCTTTGATAGGGACAACAGAATTATCAAATCGACCTTCATTCCAGCTCCGTTCAGCCCGTTTTTGACTTTCTACAGCGTAGGCGTCGACATCATCGCGTGAAAAACCGTATTTAGAGGCGATCAGATCAGCTGATATTCCCTGAGGCAAAAAGTAGGAGGGGATTGCAACAGAAGGGTCCATTGGCCATGCACCGCCTGCCATTCCCATGCCAACGCGGCTCATCGATTCAACACCACCGGCTATGACAATGTCGTCACTGCCTGCCTGGATTTTGGACGCGGCAAGGTTAATCGCATCCAGCCCGGATGCACAGAAACGGTTGATTTGCATTCCAGGGGTCTGATTATCATATTCGGCCTCAAAAACCGCCGCACGGGCAATATCCGCACCTGCTTCACCGACAGGGTCCACACAGCCGAGAATGACATCATCAACTCGTGATGTATCCATTCCATTGCGCTCTTGAAGAGCGACTAAAGTTTTTGCCGACAGACGAACTGCAGGTACTTCATGCAGTGAACCATCTTTCTTTCCGCGGCCACGCGGTGTGCGTACATGATCATAGATAAAAGCGTCAGGCATTTGATTATCTCCTTCGTATCTCAAATAGTAAGTTCAAACATTATCAGGCGCAGGAAATTAGATTTCCTTTTGTCTGTACCCGCCTAAAGTCAGAAAAAGACCGGTTTTTAAAACTGGGCTGCTTCCAACTCCATCATTGATTCACAACCAGATTGGATTCGGGCAAGATGGGCTGCTGCTTCCGGCATGATACGTTCCATAAAATAGCGACCGGTAACCAGTTTGTTTTTGTAAAACTGTTTGTCTCCGGTGCCGGCCTCAATCGCGGTCATAGCCTTGTCGGCCATGATAGCCCACATATATCCCAATGTCACAAGTCCCATAAGGTGCATGTAGTCGGTCGATGCAGCGCCGGCATTATCAGGTTTTGTCATCGCATTTTGCATCAGCCACATTGTAGCGTCATTCAGGTCCTTTGCCCCGGAGCGCAAAGCACCGGTATAGACCTGCATTGCCTCATTATCTTTATGGGACTTTGTAAACGCATTGATTTCTTCCATAAAAGAACGTAGCGCCCGACCACCATCTTTTGCCAGTTTACGCCCGACCAGATCAAGTGCCTGAATCCCATTGGTACCTTCATAAATCTGCGCAATGCGTGCATCACGGACAAATTGCTCCATCCCCCATTCACGAATATAGCCGTGCCCACCAAATACCTGTTGAGCCTGAACAGCATTTTCAAAACCTTTGTCGGTCAATACGCCTTTCACAATCGGTGTGACCAACCCCATGATATCATCCGCCGCCTGACGTTCTTCTTCTGATTGTGAGCGGTGGGAAATATCGCCTTTAAGGGCAACCCATAACATGAATGCCCGCCCGGCCTCGTTAAAGGCCCGTATATTCATCAGCATTCTGCGTACATCAGGGTGAACAATAATTGGGTCGGCCTTTTTATCCGGAGATTTCACACCCGACAATGATCGCCCCTGAATCCGGTCACGGGCATATTCAACGGCATTTTGGTATGCCACTTCAGAAATGGCCAGACCCTGAAGGCCGACGCCAAGACGCGCCTCATTCATCATTGTGAACATCGCACTCAGACCCTTATTTTCTTTGCCAAGCAGATAGCCAACTGCACCATCATAATTCATCACACAGGTTGAATTGGCATGGATGCCCATTTTTTCTTCAATTGCACCACAACTGACATGATTGCGTTCACCAGGATTTTCATCGTTATCTAGCATGAATTTGGATACAATAAACAGAGAAATCCCTTTCGTGCCCTCAGGTGCTCCTTCAATGCGTGCCAGTACCAAATGCACAATATTTTCCGCCAGATCATGTTCGCCGGCAGAAATGAATATTTTCTGACCGGTGATTTTATAGCTTCCATCATTCTGGGGAACAGCCTTTGTACGCAACATTCCAAGGTCCGTGCCACAATGAGATTCAGTCAGATTCATGGTGCCGGTCCATGTCCCGGCGTTCATTTTCGGTAGCCAACGCTGTTTTTGCTCATCGCTTCCATGAGCCTGAATGGCCGCAACTGCACCCTGAGTCAGACCCGGATACATGGCAAACGCCATATTCGATGAAACCAGGTATTCGCCGATTACTGAATGCAGGGTGTAAGGCAAACCCTGTCCGCCATATTTTGGGTCAGCGCTAAAGCCCATCCATCCACCTTCAGTGTAGGTTTTAAAGGCTTCAATGAATCCGTCGGGAGTAGTAACGCTGCCATCTTCTGCACGTGTGCAGCCCTGCGCATCACCGCTGGCATTTAACGGCTGCAATATTTCCTCGCTGAGTTTTGCCGCTTCACCAACAATTGCCTCGACCATATCCGGCGTGGCGTCTTCAAAGCCCTCCAGATTATGGTAACGCTCAATATTAAGCACTTCAGTGAGAACAAAAAGCGTTTCTTTGACTGGAGCCTTATAGCTGGGCATTTCCATATCTCCTTCAAACAGATATTGGTGGCGTGTAAAAACATTTAAGGCTTTTGGCAGCGGTTTTTCAAATTTGGCACATATCATTAATTTACGTTTGCGTAAACGTAAATTTCTCAATTTCTGATAATATTTGTCCGCAATATGCCAATTTCAATGAAAATGTAATAATTTCTTGGAATAAATTCAAAACAGCCTTCAATTATTAGTGTGACCATATTCTTAATGTCTTTTCAAAGAGAGGTTTGCTGCAAGTATCAGTCGTTTTTTTTTAAACGCATCAAATCAAAGAACAATTACTCGGGTACCCTATTTTGTGGGTCCCAATTGCATTGAATTGAAAAAAAAGGCCGCTTGAAATTTCAAGCGGCCTTAAATGCAATATTCTGCCCAAGTTTACTTAACTGGGCATTTGTTGTTAGACATGTAGTTGTGAACAGTCAAAGCGCCTGATTTGATATCAGCTTCAGCTTTGGAAACTGCAGCTTTCATATCATCACTAATAAGTTTCATATTGTTGTCATCAACGGCATAACCAACTCCGCCCTCTTTCAAACCAAGCACGTTGAAACCGGTAGTCCATTTGTCATTCTTAACATCCATAAACGCGTTATAGACGGCAACATCGACACGTTTGAGCATTGATGTCAGGACAGAACCTGGATGCAGGTAGTTTTGATTGGAATCAACGCCGATACTAAATTTCCCGGCGTCGGCTGCAGCTTGCAATACACCCAGACCGGTTGAACCGGCGGCAGCATAAATCACGTCCGCACCCTGATCCATTTGGGATTTTGTAAGTTCCCCACCCTTAACCGGGTTGTTCCAGGCTGCACCAGTTGTACCGGTCATGTTCTGGAATACAGTCGCATCCGGATTAACCGATTTTACACCCTGAACATATCCACAGGCAAATTTACGAATCAACGGAATGTCCATACCACCAATAAAACCCACTTTACCGGTTTTGGAAGCTTTGGCCGCCAGAACACCCACAAGGAATGAACCCTCATGCTCGTTGTAAACGATAGAGCGCACGTTCGGTAACTCAACAACCATATCGATAATGGCAAATTTCGTGTCCGGGAATTCCTTGGCTACTTTTGTCAAGGCCTCGGCGGAAGCAAAACCGATTGCAATCACCGGGTTATTGCCGTCACGGGCAAAACGACGATAGGCTTGTTCGCGTTGGGATGCATTCTGAATTTCAAAACCGCGATACTTAACACCGGTCTCTTTGGTAAATCGTTCAGCACCATCATAGGCGGACTGATTAAATGATTTGTCAAATTTACCACCCAGGTCAAAAACGACTGCTGGTATAACATCAGCAGCAAATGCTACCGAAGTCACCATTGTGGCAGAAATTGTTGTTGCGGCCATAAGGCCTAAAAAAGATCTTTTCTTCATATTAATTACAGTCTCCCTTTGCTGTATTGGCTGCCGGATACCTGAACCAAAATCTTTATTGGAACTCATACCGGCAACAGAATGATTCAGAATTCAACGCATGTTTGTGTGAACAAGTTCATGCGCAGTATACCTTGGTGCATATTTGCATGGTAAATATTTGACCACAAGGTAATTTTTTTCGGGTTTCTCAATTTTTGAACTTGTGCAATAGAACTGTAATTTTTACTCAAGCGGTAGTTAGCAATGGTTGGTAATATTGATTTTCCTGTTTTGGTGGGAGATGTAGGCGGTACAAACTCCCGATTTGGGCTGGTTCGTGATATTCACAGTGCTCTGGAGTTATTTGATCCGGTAAAAACTAACGATTATAGTGATCTGCAAAGTGCAATTGATGATGCGGTTCTTTCCAGGACGTCAATCATCCCCAAGCGGCTGGTGTTGGGTATAGCAGGGCCGATCTCAGGGACCCAATATCAACTTACCAATGCACACTGGAATATAAAACCCGAAGAAATATTGCGGGATCTGGCTCTGAAAAGCGCTGAATTCATGAATGATTTCCCTGCTCAGGCTCTCGGTGTTCTGGCAATTGATCGAGATGAAATGCTCAGGATTGGCGGCGGCACAGCAAGTAAATTTGGCACTCGTGTGGTATTAGGACCTGGTACAAGTTTTGGTATTGCCACCCTCGTATATACCGGCAGACGGTGGATAATCATACCCGGTGAGGCAGCATGTGCAGATCTGGGTCTTGGCAGCGGGCGCAATCGGCAATTTGAATTGAACCTGCAACCTCATTTGACCAGGACCTGTGGTCGGCTGACTGTTGAAGATATGATTACTGGTTCAGGGCTTGAGAATCTGTACCAGGCTGTGTGGTTGTCCAGAGGCGTAGGAGAATTTATCGAACCACCAGCAATGTCCGCTGCCCAAATATCCGCAGCAGCCGAACAAGAAAACAATGAAGTTGCCATTGCCGCAGTCGCACTGTTTTCAACTTTGCTTGGTCGCGTTGCCGGCAATATTGCTTTAACCGTTGCAGCTACCGGTGGAGTTTACGTAACCGGCGGCATGGCCCACAAGATGTTTAGCTTGATTGAGCAATCCGAATTTCGCGAGGAATTCGAACACAAAGAACCGCAAAACAAGCTGGCTCGTGCAATACCTACATTTTTCGTCAATCGTGAGATGGCTGCTGTGGAAGGTTTAGCTAATTATGTTCGCACCCCCGCCTCCTATGATCTGTCTTTAGCCAGTGCTTTTTTTAAGGAATAGCAAATCTGTTAAATGACGTTTGTAATTTCTTCTTCCTTTACCCTTTGCATTGTTGGCATTGATGTCTAAACAGTGAATTGGTTATTTAAAGTAGGTTTTCAGGAGCAGATATGAAACTGGTAGTAGTTGGCGCTGGAGGGCGCATGGGACAAAGCCTTGTTCGGGCGATCTGTGAAACAGATGGTGCTGAACTTTTTGGCGCAGTAGAGCGAACTGGCGAATCCAGTGTCGGCAAAGATGCTGGGGAGCTTGCTGGTGTCGGTGTTCTTGGAGTGAATATCAGTGATGATCCCTTGCCAATTTTTGCCAAGGCAGAAGGTGTTGTCGATTTTACTGCTCCAATTGCAAGTGTAGACTTTGCCGCGCTTGCAGCCCAGGCAAGAATTGTTCATGTAATTGGTACAACCGGCTGCACAGCCAATGATGATGCGAAGATTACGGCAGCTGCGCGCCATGCGACAATCATCAAATCAGGTAATATGAGTCTGGGCGTCAATCTTCTTGCCGTACTGGTGGAGAAGGCGACCAGGGCACTTGACCCAGCAGATTTCGATATTGAAGTTCTCGAGATGCACCACAAACACAAGGTCGATGCGCCTTCAGGCACCGCTCTTCTGTTAGGTGAGGCTGCTGCGCGTGGGCGTGAAATTGATTTGAACGCCAATGCGCTGAAATCGCGTGACGGCATAACTGGAGCCAGAGAGCAGGGTACGATTGGATTTGCCACATTGCGCGGCGGGTCAATCATTGGTGAACACAGCGTATTATTGGCAGGCGAGGGTGAGATTATTGAATTATCTCATCGTGCAACCGACCGGGCTCTATTTGCACGTGGTGCAATTAAAGCCGCATTGTGGGGAAAAGGGCGTAAGCCAGGAATGTATTCGATGAAAGATGTATTAGGACTAAATTCATCTGAATAGACAACATCAATCATAGTGGATTCCCAGCTGATTAATGACGGAGAAAACTGAGAATGGAACGTACATTGATACTGGTTCGCCATGGCCAGAGTGAGTGGAACTTGAAAAATCTGTTTACCGGGTGGAAAGACCCTGATCTGACCGATGCTGGAGTTGAGGAGGCTATTATGGCCGGTAAGTTGCTGGCAGAACGCAATCTGAGATTTGATATCGCTTTTACCAGTGAGCTTATCCGTGCTCAGCGCACCTGTCAGTATATTCTGGATGGTGTCGGCCAATCATCGCTTGAGACCATTCGCGAACAGGCCCTAAATGAGCGCGACTATGGAGATTTATCCGGGTTGAACAAAGATGATGCGCGCAAAAAATGGGGCGATGAACAGGTTCATGTCTGGCGACGTTCCTATGATATTCCACCACCTGGTGGAGAAAGCCTGAAAGACACGGGCGCCAGGGTGTGGCCCTGTTATTTGACGGATATTTTACCCAGAATACTTGCCGGTGAATGTGTTTTGGTGGCAGCACACGGGAATTCCCTACGCGCTTTGGTAATGATCCTTGATGGCCTTGATACAAAGCAGGTAACAGAACTCAATCTGGGTACCGGTGTGCCGATGATATATAGACTTGATGCCTTTAGTAAGGTGATTTCAAAAGAAGTACTTGGATAAGAAATATCTCCAGCTGCGCTGGATATCGAACGCGAATTCGATTTTAAAAAATTGATTGACGTTTACGGAAACGTAATAAAGAATGGCTTTATGATTCATCCCGCCACAATATTTTTTTCACCGGCTCATCCGTTGTTTTCAATTATTCATTTTGAATTTATTGAAACAAAGCCTGAATATCTCGCTGTACAATTTATTGCCGGAAAAGAATTTGTTCACCAGGGAGAAGCCGGTGCTCTGCACAGCGGATTCAATACCTTGATATTGGATTCGGTGATGGGCGGATCGGTTATGGGGTCATTGGAGAAAATGCAACCGATCGCAACTGTTAATCTCAGAACTCAACATTCTCACCGCGCAACAATTAACGAAATTATTGTCTGTGCAGCAAAAGTTGAGAGTATAGAAGATCAGATTGCGGTGGTTTCGGGCCAAATCAAAAGTGTAGAAAACAATCAGATTCTGGCAAGCGCTATTGGTTCGTTTATGATCGGTACCCGGGCGACACCGCTTGCTGATAGGGCTGTTGAAGTACAATGAATAAGCCTTTATTCGATCAATTGATAACAAATTCTGCGATGCAGGACTGGCTGGCTTTTTTCGCAGGAGATGAAAAAGGCAAATATATTCTCCAATTCAAGGACCATCATATCGGTAACCCGATGATACGATCAATCCATGGCGGTGTTACAGCTTCACTAATTGAAATGTGCGCTGAACATATGATACTTGCCGAATTAGGAAATCATACCAGCGTGCAACTTGTGTCATCTTCACTGGACTACTTGCGGGTGTCCAAAGATACGGATATCCACGCCCGAGCAAACATAGTGCGAATTGGAAAACGTCTGGCATTCGTCGATGTCTGGTGTTGGCAGGATGACGAAAATACGCCAATAGCCCGGGGCACTTGTACGCTGCGGTTGGATTCCTAAACGGATATATCTTAAAATGCCGGAGCTACCCGAAGTTGAAACAGTAAAAAGAGGCCTTGCACCAGCGATGGAGGGTGCGCGATTTACTAAAATCATACTAAACCGTTTGAACCTGCGCTTTCCATTTCCAGACGATTTTGCAACACGCCTTGAAAACAGCCAGATCAAGGAAGTTGGGCGTCGAGCTAAATATCTGACTCTGTATCTTGATAGCGATGATGTGTTGATTATGCATCTTGGCATGTCAGGTTCGTTTCACGTCGAACAAATGATCGGTGGAAAATCTGTAGAGAAAAATAAACATCGCGATCGCGATCGCATTCCCGCCCATGATCATGTGGTTTTCCATCTGGAAAATAAAGAAAAGCAATTTCACGTCATCTATAATGATCCCCGCCGATTTGGATTTATGGATTTGGTCAACTTTAACCAGTTGGGCAACCACAAATATTTCGTGAACCTGGGAATTGAACCGACTGGAAATTCTCTGGATGGGACCTGTATCAGTCAATTATTCGCAGGTCGCAAAGCGCCTCTGAAAGCTGCAATGCTTGATCAGAAACTGATTGCCGGCTTGGGTAATATATATGTCTGTGAAGCTTTATGGCAGGCAGGATTATCACCCATACGCCAGGCAAAATCGATAGCCGTAAATTCAAAAATAGCTAGATCAAGAGCAGAAGTTCTTGCTGATGCTATTCGTGATGTTATTGCCAATGCTATTGCTGCAGGGGGGTCGTCCTTGAGTGATCATCGTAAAACCGATGGCACACTGGGTTATTTTCAGCACAGCTTTAATGTGTATGACCGCGAAGGCGAAACCTGCAACAAAGAACAGTGTTCAGGTCAGATAAAACGGATTGTTCAGTCAGGGCGCTCTACTTACTATTGTAGTATTTGCCAGCGCTAGAGTTTTAGCGGGCAACAGGCTTTTAACCGGGTGTTTTTTGCTGCAACGCACAGTACCTTAAATTTGCGATAGTTGCTGATTCAATTATTGACTGATTGATAGCTTATCGCTATAAGGCAGCCAGATCAAAGGTTACGTAGCGGCCTTGGAATATCTTGAGAGGTATTCTAGCCGCTTATTTGTTTGAGATATTCAAATCCTCGACCAAAGATGTGTTGAAGCGACCGAAGAATTTCAAGTTATAAAGAGTGTAATCCAGAATATTATTTGTCGATTGGAAAGAATTAATGGCCAATACACGTTCGGCTAAAAAAGCCGTCAGAAAAATTGCTCGGCGTACAGAAGTAAATAAGGCACGCCGAACCCAAATGCGTACTTCTATCCGTAAAGTAGAAGAAGCTGTCGCCAGTGCCGACAAGACAGCGGCTAGCGAGGCATTGAAAAACGCTCAACCGATTATCATGAGAGCTGTGACGAAAGGCATTCTTAAAAAGAATACCGCTTCACGCAAAGTTTCGCGGTTGGCTGCAAGCGTGAACAAAATAGGCGCCTGATTTCGCAAATCTTGAATTGTCAAGCAAGTTTCAAACCTGGATTCAATCCGGGTTTTTGTCGTGGGTTTTGCCCCGCAGTGAGCTATGGCTACAAATTATCGATCATTTTCATCGACTTAATAGAGTCTCAAATTATGAATTATTACTGTTTGGTCAACTAAGATGGCATAATTTCGCTTATCAGAAAAAAGCAAATAATTTCAAAGCCTTATCAATATGTCAGAATTGGAATTGTTCAAAATTTTTGCCAATTGGTCGATAAATTGAGTCAATAGATGAATCGCAAAAAAAAAATCAGAGGCTTGCGATTTGGACGATTTATTAAGCTCAAGTAAAAAAAATTGTTTATTCACAATGATATTATTGACCCAATCCCACGAAAAAAAAATTCACGAATAACAAAATTGTGGCATTCTGAAGGCCTACTACATTTTGGCTGTTGCGCTGTTTAATCCAGAATTATAAGTTAGCCGCACGGACTGAGATGACGAAAAATAGTATTACCAGTTTTGGGAATTATGCGATTTTTTATCACCTAGTTCGTAGCAGTAAAGGTCGTAAAACATACCAATTCCGCATTAAGTTGCATTTGTTTAATTCAACGGGTGAGGTAATGGTTTGGCGGGCTTTTGTCAGTGCATGGATGTCAAAGCTGATTGCTTGGCACCTATGAAACTAACATCTGTGTGTGGTTCGGTATGCGCGGTAATGTTTATGTCAGTTTGAATAACTGGAAGAATAATTGCAGCGGGTATTATGGGGTGATAGGTTTGGCGCAAATTATTGACGTCCAGAAAAGATGCCCTCATTGAACCGGTAATTTTGAAAGGCTTGCGCCAATGGCTATAGGCATTTGTGCAAGATGTTCTGCGAACTTGGACAACGCCAGTGATTTCTTTTCAGACTTTCAAAAGAAGTCGAATTTGGCGGATCAAGTAGTCGAAATAAAATTCAATGACAGCCAAGCTGTTGAGCATTTGCGATGATTACAAGTCAGCACGTAGTTGGTTTTTTGTGTCAAAATTTTGAAAAACGAAGGTAATTGTCGAGAAAAATGGCAACGAAAGAAGGGGAATAGTAAATCCGATCCAATTTGTATTGCGAAACAGATTTTATCTTAAAGACAGTCTCAAAACCGTCGCAGATATCGCTACCTAACCACCATGTTTTGGTGTCGGTGTTTTGTATTCAGTGCGACAAAAAAACTATTTTAGCAGAGCAAATTAATGAGCTGACCTTCGTATATCGGGGTCACATAAAGATTAATACGGGGGCATACCAAAAATGGCGCAATTAGACAAGTGGGATAGGGTTTTAAAACAGGTTCAAATAAAATTGGGCCTGGAAGTCTTTAACAGTTGGTTTGGAAGAATTAAACTTGAAACAACCACTGGTGGTGTAGCGCTTCATTCTGTTCCCACTGCATTCCTCAAAACATGGATAACCTCCCATTATCGCGAAATCCTGCTTGAGTTGTGGCAAAAGGAAGATGTCTCAATCCTAAGAGTTGATATTGCAGTTCGCAGTGCGGTTCGCCGTAATGTTGTTATGCAGCAGAAAACAAAGAAAGATATTAAAAACGATAGCCAACCTGCAAAAACCGATACTCCAATTGTTGCTCTCAACAAAACAAACTCGAACTCAGCCCAGCGTTATACCAGTGGATTTAGCGAGAGAGCCAGTGGCTTTGCCGGCTCTCCGCTTGATCCGTGCCATACTTTTGCGACCTTCATCGAAGGACCGTCAAACCGTATGGCTTTCGCTGCGGCAAAGTCGGTTGCGGAAGATGAAAAAAGTGCCGTTCGTTTCAATCCATTGTTTATTCACGCAACGGTTGGATTGGGTAAAACTCATTTATTACAGGCTATTGCCTGGGACGCCCGCCTTCGCAATCCGCGACTCAAAGTCTTGTATTTGACTGCAGAGTATTTCATGTGGCGTTTTGCTACCGCCATTCGTGATCAAACCGCATTGTCCCTTAAAGAATCCCTGCGCGATATCGATTTGCTGCTGATAGACGACATGCAGTTTTTGCAGGGTAAAGCGATACAGCAGGAATTTTGCCATCTGCTCAACGAGTTGATTGATTCTGCACGCCAGGTCGTTGTGGCTGCTGATCGTCCTCCTGCAGAACTTGAAAGCTTGGATGACCGGGTTAAATCCCGCCTGAAAGGTGGAGTTACGCTTGATGTAACATTGCCAGATTATGAATTGCGTAAAGCCATTTTGAATACCCGGTATCAGGAAGCAAGGGCAGACCAGCCCGACCTGAACATTCCCGAGGACATTCGCCACTATGTCGCCCGCCAGGTAACTACCAGTTGTCGCGATGTGGAAGGTGCCTTCAACCAACTGCTGGTTCAGCACAAGTTTTCAGAAAACCCTATGGGTTTTGAAGAATTGGACAAAATGCTTGGCCATCTGGTTCGCTCTCAGGATACGAAACGGGTTCGAATTGAAGACATCCAAAAGATTGTCGCTCGCCAGTTTAATGTCTCTCGCAATGACTTGTTGTCAAACCGGCGTACCCGAGTAATTGTTCGCCCCCGACAAGTCGCCATGTATCTGGCAAAGGTGATGACACCGCGTTCACTTCCTGAAATTGGGCGCAGGTTTGGTGGCCGCGATCATACAACTGTCCTGCATGCTGTACGTAAAATTGAGGACATGAGTTCCAAGGATCAAAAACTGGCCCGCGAAATTGAATTACTAAAACGCCTGATTCTCGAGTAACCTCTGGCGGCATGCGGTGCCTGATCATAAAAAGTTCGGTTTTGGCGCGATCAACTGTGATCAAATGCTGGGTGGTATTGCAAAAGTAGCCAAATTTTAGCACTTTATCTGTCGGTGGTGTTTATTCATTCTCAGAGTGCCCTGATCTTGCATGAGGGAGTTCGTAGAGTTTAAATGACATCAAACACATAAATTTGTTGTAAGAGCTTTCGGGGTTATTATTATGCGTGTTACATTGGAACGTTCTGTTTTGCTTAAAGCGCTCAACCATGTCCATCGGGTAGTTGAGCGTCGCAACACTATTCCGATTCTCTCCAATGTTTTGCTTAAAGCCGAGGGAAATGAACTACATCTAAAAGCGACTGACCTGGATTTGGAAATTTCAGAAAAAGCAGCTTCGGTCGTAGAACAGTCCGGGGGGACAACTGTTCCAGCCCATATGTTTTTTGATATTGTTCGCAAACTGCCGGATGGTTCAGAAGTCATGCTGGCAACCGACCCTGACGGAAAATTGTTGAATATCACCTCAGGGCGGGCAAAATTCTCATTGCAAATGCTTCCTGATTCAGAATTTCCGGATATTACTGCTGGAGATTTTAGCCACATGTTCCGGATGCCTTCAGCAGATATCAAGAAGCTGATAGACCACACACAGTTTGCAATTTCTACTGAAGAAACACGTTATTATCTGAATGGGATATTTTTTCATACAGTTGAAGACGAAAATGAATTGGTTTTGCGGGCGGTTGCAACAGATGGCCATCGTTTGGCCCGCATTCAGTTAAATGCGCCATCAGGGTCAGAGGGCATGGCTCAGATCATTGTTCCGCGTAAAGCTGTTGGCGAAATACAAAAACTGGTTGAGGATCCCGACGCAACAGCGGCGATTGAAGTTTCAGAGACCAAATTGCGAATTACTGTGGGTTCTGTCATTATTACAACAAAACTGATTGATGGAACCTTTCCTGATTACAACCGGGTAATTCCTCAAGGGAATGATCGCGAGCTGAAAATGAATCGCAGTAGTTTTGCTGCTGCCGTTGACCGGGTCTCCACTATATCATCCGAACGCGGAAGGGCTGTAAAATTGGCTATTAGTGATGGGCAGGTAGTGTTGTCAGTCAACAATCCTGATTCTGGCAGTGCGACAGAAGAAATTGCTGTCGGATATAGCAATGAGGCGATGGAAATTGGGTTCAATTCGCGATATTTACTGGATATTACCAATCAATTGGTTGGCGATGACACGACTTTCATGCTGGCAGATTCAGGTTCACCTACACTTATTCAGGATTCTGCTGAAAGCGGAGCGGTCTATGTCTTAATGCCAATGCGAGTATAATATTTGGGCCCTGACCCAAATCCTTTACAGGGAACGCAAAACAATATGGCGCGGCTTGCTCCGGTCTTTATTAACAAACTGAAACTGGATAATTTCCGCAATTACACAAGCCTATCTTGTGAATTTGATCAACGCCATATTGTTTTGACTGGGAATAACGGAGCGGGCAAAACCAATCTTATTGAAGCCGTATCATTTTTGTCTCCCGGAAGGGGCCTGCGAAGGGTAAATTATACCAGCGTTGGAACAACAGGGACTGATGGTGCCTGGAGTATTTTTGCGGAATTGGAAGGGGCCGCAGGACCGGTTTCGGTGGGGACGGGCCTGCATAGAACTGCGTTGGGTGTTGAAATTCACAGAAAATTGCGAATCAACAGCGTGCAGACCCAATCAAGCGAAGAATTGCTCGACCATCTGCGAATGATGTGGCTGGTACCGTCCATGGATGGTCTGTTCACCGGCCCTGCCAGTGATCGCCGGCGTTATCTTGACAGATTGGTACTTGCAATTGATCCTGCCCATGCCCGTCGTGTCTCTAATTTTGAAAAATCAATGCGTTCCCGCAATAAGTTGCTGAGCGAGGACAAACCGGATTTCGTATGGTTGGATGCGGTTGAAAACCAGATGGCCGAGCATGGCATCGCAATTGCCTCTGCCAGAGTTGAGGTAATCAGCCTGCTTTCATCACTAATTATCAAAACCAATGATGTCAGTTCACCCTTCCCCGATGCTCAAATTCAACTGGATGGGTTGTTAGAAACTCTGATTCCCGACGCCGCCGCAAGCGATCTAGAGTTTAGATATGCCAGTATTCTTCGTGACTCGCGGCGCCTTGATGCTACGGCACGAAGAACTTTGCAAGGGCCACACCGCACTGATATGAAAGTACATCATCAGCCTAAATCCATGGAGGCTGCACTTTGCTCAACCGGTGAGCAGAAAGCGTTGTTGATTGGACTGACCCTTGCACACGCAAGATTGATAGGAGAATTGCATGGCTTTGCGCCGGTATTGTTGTTAGACGAAATTGCTGCACATCTGGATAGCAAACGGCGCCAGGCCTTATTTGATATAGTCGATGACCTGGGATGTCAGGCCTGGATGACGGGAACAGATCGCGCTTTGTTTGATGCTCTGGGACAAAGGGCAAATTATTTTGAAATTGATGAAGGACAAATGATCTCAAGTGATGGATAATTCAAATAAACCCCAGGATCCGCTATCGGGAAGTGAACTGGAGCGTTATGCTAGGCATATTGTTTTGCGCGATGTCGGTGGCTCAGGGCAGCAAAAACTAAAATCTGCGAGAGTACTGGTGATAGGTGCAGGTGGATTGGGTTCTCCCGTTCTGCAATATCTGACCGCCGCCGGAGTGGGCACCATTGGAGTAATTGATGATGATATTGTTTCGCTGTCCAATCTCCAGCGCCAGTTGATTCATGACACCGATAAAGTTGGAATGTTAAAGACACAAAGTGCGGCCAGCGCCATGCAGCGTATCAATCCGCATACAAAAGTTGAACAGTGGCCGATACGGATGAACAAGCGAAATGCCTATGCCCTGCTGTCATGTTATGATGTTGTAGCCGATGGCTCGGATAATTTTGACACCCGTTATCTGGCCGCCGAAACCTGCGAAATACTGGGTGTTCCATTGATATACGCCGCTGTAGGCCAGTTTGATGGTTCCGTTACGGCGCTAAAACCCTATCAATTTGATAGTGAAGGCAATCCATTGCCCGCTCTACGGGATATCTTTCCAGTCAAACCGTCGCCAGGCACCATACCTACCTGTCAGGAAGCGGGTGTAATGGGAGTGCTGACCGGCATCGTTGGCACGATACAGGCACAGGAAGTGATCAAGGAAATTGTCGGGTTTGGTGAAAGTCTGACCGGCAGATTATTGATGATAGATGCCAAGACGATGCGATTTGAAACAATAGCCTATAAGCGAGCAGTGCATTAAAATCGGTGCATTTCTATTGATTTTCATCGGATTATACTGCCCATTATTCCATTCTGACCAATGATTCAATCTAAACTGGAAGTGCTCTGGCAAACCGTATCAAGCGCGATCAGGCACATGTCTCGCATTGATTGTTCGCGTTCTTTTGAACTCAGTTCTTTCGTTTCACCTATAATGTCGGATACGGTCATGATACCCAGAGCCTGGGCATTGAACTTTGCCGCTAGCGTATAAAGTGCAGCGGCTTCCATTTCGATTCCCAATACACCATGTGATTTTACCTTTGCCAAGTGGCTGGTATCATCAATATAAAACTGGTCTCCACTCATGATCGGGCCGACCGTATGGCGAATATTGCGTTCCTCAGCCAGGCGTACGGCTTCACGCAACAGATAAAAGTTTGCCACCGGCGCATAGGCGATATTACCGAATTTCTGCCGGTTAATTGCCGAATCGGTGCTGGCGGCACTACATATGATAACATCCAGTAATCCAAGGCCGTCTCCAATTGCACCGCAACTACCGACGCGTATGAGTGTTTTGACACCATATATATCCAGCAATTCATGTACATAAATTGACAGGGATGGCATTCCCATTCCTGTCCCCATCACGGATATTTTTTGTCCATTATATGAACCTGTAAATCCCAGCATGCCCCTGACTTCATTAAAACATACCGGATCTTTGAGAAATGTCTCCGCAATCCATTTTGCTCGAAGCGGGTCACCTGGTAATAGGATGGATTGAGCAATATCGCCAATTTGAGCTGAAATATGAGGGGTCATTATATTATCCTTTTTGATCAGTGAATAGTGACAAGAAATATTACTCAGCGATAGGTTAGTAATGCGGTGGCTTGGTCACATGGGGGGTGGGCATTGAATTTTGTTCCATCGTGATAAATCGTTTTGTCAAAGTCAGTATTTTGGTTTCCAGATTCGAAATTACAATCCATTGCTTCGCCAGTTGGACTGAGAGATCCTCTATGGTTTGTTCGTGGTGAGCGAGCATTTCTTCCACTGCATCAATATTTTTGTCGTTCTTTTGCATGAAGTTGTTCTTTAGCGGGTTCCAGAATCAGATTTTTGCATAATTCTAACAATAAATTTGACCTTTTGGAAAAAATTTGAAACGTTAACAGTTCTTAATCTGGCTCAAAGGCCGGTAGTCGATGATTGCAATAGTTTTATGAGTATATCGGGGGGGACATGGCAGATCAATTTTCAAAAGCAGCGCCTGCCATTGAATTGTCGGGAATTTCCAAAAATTTTGGACCGGTTCAGGCCAACAAGGATATTGATCTGGTCGTGGAAAAGGGAACTATTCACGGAATTATCGGCGAAAACGGTGCTGGAAAATCCACTCTCATGTCAATACTTTATGGGTTTTACCAGGCCGATAGCGGGACAATAAAAATTGACGGCAATGCTATCAAAATACCGGACAGTCAGGCTGCGATTGCTGCCGGGATCGGTATGGTTCATCAGCATTTTATGCTGGTTAAAAATTTTTCTGTGCTTGAAAACGTTATTCTGGGAGCTGAAGGTGGAGCAATTCTCAATCAGGGAATTGCCCTTGCAAAAGCTGAATTGCAAAGACTTGAGGAAGATTATGCGTTAGATGTGGATATTGACGCGTTGATCGAGGATTTGCCCGTTGGTTTGCAACAGCGTGTTGAAATACTCAAGGCCTTGTTTCGTGGTGCGGACATTTTGATACTTGATGAGCCTACAGGTGTTTTGACACCAGCTGAGGCAGACCACTTGTTTCGAATTTTTGAGCAATTACGTGATCAGGGAAAAACAATAGTTCTGATTACTCACAAGCTGCGCGAGATTATGGCTATTACTGATGATGTCTCTGTGATGCGTCAAGGCCAAATGGTTGCTACACGCAAAACTTCAGAAACAAACGTCGAGGAACTCGCAAAACTAATGGTCGGTCGCAGCGTGTTGTTGCGTGTTGACAAGGATGAAGCAATTCCAAAGGAAGAAAAACTTACCGTCAAAAATCTGACTGTTAAAGATGATCGTGGCGTTGTCATGGTGGATAATGTCAGTTTTGGTGTTCGGGCGGGAGAAATAGTTGGTATTGCCGGTGTGGCTGGTAACGGTCAATCGGAATTGATGGAGGCTATTTCAGGTATTGTTACGCCGGAATCAGGATCAATTCATCTGGATGGAAAACTGATTGATGAATACGGATCAGCTGATCCTGGCGCATTACGAAAGCGGGGGATGGCACATGTGCCCGAAGACCGTCATCATGTCGGATTAGTATTACCGTTCAGCGAAAGGGAAAATGCAATATTGGGGTATCAGGGTGATGACGCCTATACCTCAGGTATGTTTCTGAAAATGGATGCAATTGAAGCCGACGCAAGGGCAAAAATTGAGCAATATGATATACGCCCACCTGTTACAAGCTTGAAGGCCAGCAATTTCTCTGGCGGTAATCAGCAAAAAATTGTTTTGTCCCGTGAAATGGAGCGCGATCCGGTAGTTTTACTGATCGGGCAGCCAACGCGTGGTGTCGATGTGGGTGCAATTGAATTCATTCATAAACGGATTATTGAAATGCGCGACGCTGGTAAAGCCGTATTACTGGTATCAGTTGAACTGGATGAAATTCGATCTTTAGCAGACAGGACACTGGTAATGTTCGCCGGAAAAATTGTTGGGGAACGTGGGCCTGGTGCCAGCGAAGGTGAACTTGGCTTGCTAATGGCTGGTATCGAAGACGGTGAAGAAAAGCACGAGTGATCAGGGCAACTAAAAGAATTTCCGCCCTGACTATCCTGCACGAAAACAAGAGCAATACCGATTGAGTAGGGTCGGATTTAACGGCAGCTTTAATTTGGATGGAGTACCAAAAGTATGAAGAATGAATTGCCAAAATGGGCGGATTACATCCTCCTGCCGCTGATCAATCTGACTGTCGCATTTATCGTTGCCGGAATGGTTGTTATGCTGGTTGGAGAAAACCCGTTTGAAGCCGCCTATATTCTTGTCCGCGGCGCATTTGGCTATGGCGGCGGCATTGCATATACGATGTATTATGCCACCAATTTTATTTTTACTGGATTGTCCGTGGCCGTGGCTTTCCACTGTGGCCTGTTTAATATTGGCTCCGAAGGCCAGGCGATTATCGGCGCTTTGGGTGTCGCTTTGGCTGCTTTGACACTGGACAATTTGATGCCATGGTGGATTGTTTTTCCGTTGGCAATTATTGGATCAGCGTTATTTGGCGCGGCATGGGCATTTATCCCGGCATGGCTTCAGGCAAAACGCGGTTCACACATCGTTATCACGACGATCATGTTCAATTTCATTGCGTCGTCAATTATGGTTTATGCATTGGTTGAATTGCTAAAACCCGCAGGATCAATGGCCCCGCAGACCAGAACATTTGAGCAGGCTGGACAAATTCCAAAACTTGATTGGCTGTTTGAACTATTTGGTTCCAGTCTGCAGGGCGCACCATTGAATCTTTCTTTTTTCCTCGCTTTGATCATGGCATTTCTGGTTTGGGTACTAATCTGGCGTACTCGTTTTGGTTATGAATTACGCACCACTGGCACCAATCCAACAGCTGCAGTTTACGCTGGTATTCCGCCCGTTAAAACGATCGTGATCACGATGTTGATCTCCGGTGGTCTTGCCGGAATGATGGCATTGAACCCGGTAATGGGAGATCAGGCCAGAATAGAACTGGACTTTACCGCTGGCGCGGGTTTTGTTGGCATTGCGGTAGCATTGATGGGCAGATCACATCCATTGGGTATAATACTTGCGGCAATTCTGTTTGGCATGCTCTATCAGGGTGGAGCGGAACTGTCTTTTGACATGCCCAATATCTCCCGCGACATGATCATTGCAATTCAAGGTCTTGTAATCCTTTTCGCGGGGGCTCTGGAAAATCTGTTCCGACCGAGTTTAATCAGACTATTTTCCAGATTTAGCAGGGATAGCGACAACACCTTGGCGGAGGCTGCATAATGGAGGTGCTCTTTGGTCTTGATGTATTGAATTCCACTATCCGTTTGTCCACACCCTTACTGCTTGCTGCTTTGGCAGGATTATATTCCGAACGTGCCGGTATTGTTGATATTGGTTTGGAAGGCAAGATGCTGGGAGCAGCATTTGCTGCTGGTGCCGCAGCTTCTGTCGCTGGTTCAGCCTGGATTGGCTTATTTGCCGCTGTGGTAATTTCAATTTTACTTTCAATGTTGCACGGATTCGCATCTATCACCGCACGCGGCAATCAGATAGTATCCGGTGTTGCCATCAACTTTGTTGTTGCAGGCGTTGCCATCTTGCTGGGACAGACATGGTTTGGTCTGGGTGGCAAAACACCACAATTGCGTGGTGCAGAGCGTTTACTAGAAATCGATTTGCCAGGAATTGAATTGTTGAGTGATATTCCACTTATCGGTTGGTTATATTCCGGCTTGCTGTCAGGGCATGGGATTTTGGTTTATGTGGCATTTCTGGCTGTTCCGATTACATGGTGGATCTTGTTCCGCACACGATTTGGACTGCGTCTGAGAGCGTTGGGCGAAAACCCGGCTGCGGTTGATACTGCCGGGATTTCGGTTAGTTGGGGGCGTTATCGTGCTCTAGTTATATGTGGATTGTTATGCGGCATTGCCGGCGCCTATCTCGCTCTTGGGCTTTCTGCCGGATTTGTCAAAGACATGACCGCAGGTAAGGGATTTATCGCACTTGCCGCTTTGATATTTGCCAAGTGGAAACCCGTTAACGTAATGTTTGCAGCTTTGCTTTTCGGTTATCTGGAGGCTGTTGGTATCCGCATGCAAGGTAAGATTTTTCCGGTGATCGGAGAGGTTCCAGTAGCAATGATACAGGCACTGCCTTATGTCTTGACGGTAGTATTGTTGGCTGGCTTCATTGGCAAAGCGATTCCACCCAAAGCAAGCGGTATACCTTATGTGAAAGAGCGCTAGGCCTGTTGACATTCAGGGCCATGGTGCTGGTTTGGTCAGTATTGTGTGTGAGAAGGAAGGACATACGTGTATATTCAACGACGAACAGTGCGATACTGGAGCAATCTGGTCAAATTCTTTCAGGGCGAAGCCGATTTGCTGACTGGACATCGCATTTCGCGCCTTAAAGTGCCAGCACTACTGCGTTACGAAATGCTTGCCAGTAAACAAATCGGCTTCGCCAGCTCCATAACCTCGAATGTCAACAGGCCCTAGCAAAAATGGTACAATCACTACATACTATGGCCGTTGAAGCCTCTCAAAAAGCGCATTCTCCGTATTCCAAACTTGATGTTGGTGTTGCTATCAAAACAGATGAGGGTAAAGTATATTCTGGCTGTAATGTAGAAAATGCTTCTTATCCGGAAGGATGGTGTGCTGAAACCACCGCTATTGGTCATATGATTATGGATGGTGGTGGATCGATAGCTGAGGTCGCTGTATTTTGCGCTCAGATGGACAAAATCACTCCATGCGGAGGGTGTCGCCAACGTCTCAGCGAATTTGGTAGTAGTGAGACAGTTGTCCACCTTTGTGATGCTAATGGCATTTTGGAATCAGTGACATTGGGTGCGCTTTTGCCAAAAGCATTTGAATTTTGAAAAAATGGAAATTTTATGAAAACAACAACAGCTAAAATCATCCGGGAGCTGGGCGGGTTGATGCCGCGTACAGCGATCATACTGGGTTCAGGCCTTGGCGGTCTGGTTGATAGCCTTGATATGCAGGTGAGAATTCCGTTCTCGGAACTGGAAGGTTTCCCCCAATCAACAGTATCAGGACATTCAGGAGAATTGGTTGCAGGAAAATTGGCGGGCCAACCAATTATATTGATTTCCGGCCGGGTTCATTATTATGAAAGTGGCGATGCTTCCGCCATGCGCACTCCGATTGAATGTCTAAAGGCAATAGGAGTTGAAAATCTTATACTGACAAATTCGGCAGGCTCGGTTGACGAGGATATGGGGCCGGGCAGTGTTATGCAAATTACCGATCATATAGATTTTTCCGGTCTTAACCCCTTGATAGGTGAACCCTCGGATAATCGTTTTGTTGGTATGACCAATGCCTATCATGCGAATCTTTCCGCCGCTCTTGCGCGTGCGGCATCTGATGCAGGGATAAAGCTATTTGATGGCGTTTACATGTGGTTTTCGGGCCCGAGTTTTGAAACACCTGCAGAAATACGAATGTCACGAATTCTGGGTGCTAATGCTGTCGGCATGTCAACCGTGCCAGAAGTAATTCTTGCCAAGTTTTTTGATCTGAATGTTGCCGCATTTTCGATCATCACGAATTACGCTGCTGGCATGACCGGAGACGAACTTTCCCATGGAGAAACCAAGGAAATGGCACCAAAGGGTGGAGAAAATCTTACAAAAATCCTGATTTCCTGGTTGGAAAACAATCAGGTATAGTAGAAAAAGATAACATGAGTTCAAATACAAACCAATTGAATTCGGATCTGGTTTCCAGCAGCACCAATGGCGATGGTCAGGATCTGATTGCTGTCAAACATGACCCGACCCGTAATGATGGTATGGAGCTAACGCCTGAGTTATTTGAAAGTGTTGAAATAAACTTGTCCGCAGCCAGGCGTCGCGCCGCCACTTTAACCACACGGAGGTCTGTAAAGAAGCAATGGCAAGCAGCATGGCTGGTTAAAGCAATACAGATGATTGACCTGACCACATTGGCCGGAGATGACACACCGGGTCGGGTAAAACGCCTGTGTGCAAAAGCCCGAAGTCCATTACGCCATGATCTGATGGATGCATTGGGGTTACCGGCAGGGTCGCTTACAACTGGTGCAGTATGCGTGTATCCAACAATGGTAAATATTGCTGTTGAAGCACTTGAAGGAACCGGTATTCCGGTGGCTTCTGTAGCTACAGGTTTTCCAGCAGGCCTCACTCCGCTAACCCAGAGGTTGGCAGAAGTACGATATGCAGTAGACCAGGGCGCTGATGAAATTGATATGGTTGTCACCCGCTCTCATGTATTGAATGGCGAGTGGCGGGCGCTCTACGATGAGGTGAGAACTGTCAGGGAAGCTTGTGGTGAAGCGCATTTGAAAGTCATTTTGGCGACCGGTGATCTGAAAACTCTAACCAATGTCTATCGTTCAAGCATGGTATCAATGATGGCAGGAGCAGATTTCATCAAGACTTCAACCGGACTGGAGGCAGTCAATGCGACTTTGCCTGTCAGTTTGATCATGGTGCGGGCAGTGCGTGATTATCTTGAAGCAACCGGATTAAAGGTCGGGTTCAAACCGGCGGGAGGTGTAAGAACTGCCAAAGATGCTTTGGCCTGGTTGATACTGATCAAGGAAGAACTGGATCGCGAATGGCTTGAACCGGATTTATTTCGTTTCGGCGCCAGTTCTCTGCTTGGCGACATCGAGCGACAACTCGAGCATTTTGTAACCGGCCGCTACTCTGCCAAATATCGCCATGCTATGGGTTAGAGCAAGGCTCATTTGCAATGTACATAGACTCCAGGAATAGAAAATGAACAAAATCAATGATATTCTTCAAACTATGGAATACGGATTAGCACCGGAATCTGATGATATTGCACGCCAGTGGTTGGCCGAATGCGATGGCAAAATTGGTCATTTCATCAATGGCAAATTTTCCAAACCGGGTGCAAAGAGTTTTCAGGACATTAGTCCGATTGATGGCAAGAAAATTGCTTCCGTTGCACTGGGTACAAAGGCCGATGTAAATAATGCCGCCAATGCGGCAAAAAAAGCTCTTCTATCCTGGTCACACACAAGTGGGCATGAACGAGCCAGAGTTCTGTATGCTTTGGCCAGGCTGGTACAAAAGCACTCACGCTTGCTTGCGGTCATGGAAACCATCGATAATGGTAAACCAATACGAGAGACAAGGGATATCGATATTCCACTGGTTGCCCGTCATTTCTATCATCATGCGGGCTGGGCCCAGCTGGCTGAAAGCCAATTTCCTGATATGCAGGGCGTTGGCGTGTGCGGGCAGGTAATTCCATGGAATTTTCCCCTGTTGATGTTAGCGTGGAAAGTCGCACCAGCTTTGGCGGCCGGGTGTACAATCGTGCTCAAACCAGCAGAATACACGCCACTGACCGCCATGATATTTGCACAATTGTGCAATGAAGCCGGATTACCAAAAGGTGTTTTCAACATCGTCAATGGTGATGGCAGCACCGGTGCGGCGATAACCGAGCACAAGGCTTTCGACAAAATTGCATTTACAGGCTCTTCTGATGTAGGCAGAATTATCCGTCGGGCGACAGCGGGTTCTGGTAAAAAGTTATCTTTGGAACTGGGTGGCAAATCGCCTTTCATCATATTTGACAATGCTGACATTGATGCTGCGGTTGAAGGTATTGTCGATGCCATATGGTTTAATCAGGGTGAAGTATGTTGTGCCGGGTCAAGGGCATTGGTTCAGGAAGGCATCGCGGACCAATTCTATGCCAAACTAACCGCTCGCATGGAACAGTTACGGGTCGGTAATCCCCTCGATAAAAATATTGATATGGGTAGCGTTGTTCATCCCACACAATTGGAAAATATCCGGCAAAGAGTAGAAGAGGGCATCAAATCTGGTGCTCAGATATGGCAACCGGAATGGGCTGTCGACAACAAGGGTTTTGTCGGCGGCGCCAGTATGAGTGGTTGCTATTATCCACCAACGTTGTTTACCAATGTGCAACCCGCTTCTTTGCTGGCACAAGAAGAGGTTTTTGGACCTGTTCTGGCAGCAATGACTTTTAGAACGCCGGATGAAGCCATAGCACTTGCCAATGACAGCAAGTTCGGCCTCTCCGCTTCCATCTGGTCACAGAATCTGGATATCGCATTTGATACTGCAAAAAATGTTCATGCAGGTATCGTGTGGATCAATTCTACCAACATGTTTGATGCCTCAGCCGGGTTTGGCGGTTACAAGGAATCCGGTTTTGGTCGTGAAGGCGGTCGTGAGGGAATGATTGAATATCTGGTTCCTGCCTGGCAGAAATCAGCATCAAAAATTTCAGGTTCCAATAAACTGCCAAAACCGCTGCCAACCGGAGAAGCTGGAGACAGTACGCTGGATCGTACGGCAAAATTTTATATTGGCGGCAAACAGGCCCGTCCTGATTCAGGTTATTCCTTTCCTGTTCACGACCATAATGGACAATTGATTTCTCACATGGGCGTGGGTAATCGAAAAGACATACGCAATGCAGTAGAAGCTGCCCATAAAGCAGGGGCATGGGCTCAAATGACTGGCCACCAGCGGGCACAGGTTTTGTATTTTCTGGCCGAGAACCTTGAGGTGCGCCGTGCTGAAATAACGTCCAGACTAATCGAGTTGACCGGCACCAGTGCAAAGCTGGCAACCCGGGAATTTGACGCCTCCATCAACCGCATCTTTCATTACGCGGCCTGGGCTGATAAATATGACGGCGATGTGCGTTCACCACAAGCAAACATGCTGGTATTATCCTTAAAGGAAACCTGGCTGGTGATGGGAATTTCCTGTCCCGATGAAGCGCCGTTATTATCTTTTTTGTCACTGGTGCTTCCGGCAATCGCCATGGGTAATTGTGTCGTGGTCACACCTTCTCCCGCCTACCCGTTGATTGCTACTGATCTGTATCAGGTGTTTGATACCAGCGATATTCCAGGCGGTGTGATCAATATCGTCATTGGTGACAGAAATGAACTCGCCGACACCATCGCCAAGCATGATGATATTGCCGCCCATTGGTATTTCGGCTGTGAAACCGGCAGTGCAATGGTGGAGCGCGAATCTGCCGGAAATCTGAAAGCCACCTGGGTAAACAATGGTAAATCCCGAGACTGGTTTAACAATCAGCAGGGTGCGGGTGAAGAATTCTTGTTCCACGCGGTTCGTTTCAAGAATATCTGGACTCCTTTCGGCGTATAATTGGTCGGCGTGCAATTGGTCGGCCCATAAATTGGATTATTCAACATGTTACCTCAGGAAATCATTCGCAAGAAACGTGACGGCCAAAGCCTGTCATCAGAAGAAATTTCGGAGTTTATCACCGGTGTAACCGATGGCAGTGTCAGTGAAGGTCAGGTTGCAGCCTTTGCCATGACAGTGTTCTTCAATTCGATGGATGCTGATGAAAAGGTGGCACTGACGCTGGCCATGAGAGATTCCGGTGATGTGCTTGACTGGTCAAATCTCGATGGGCCGGTGGTCGATAAACATTCCACCGGCGGTGTGGGGGACAATGTCTCCCTGATGCTGGCACCGGCAATTGCCGCATGCGGCGGATATGTCCCGATGATATCGGGACGCGGGCTTGGGCATACAGGCGGCACGCTGGACAAGTTTGATTCAATCCCGGGTTATCTAACCCAGCCGGATAATGAGTTGTTTACCAGGGTAGTTCAGCAGACGGGTTGTGCAATTATTGGACAAACAGCCAATCTGGCCCCCGCTGACAAACGCATATACTCAATCCGCGATGTCACTTCCACGGTAGAAAGTGTCCCGTTAATTACCGCTTCCATTCTTTCCAAAAAGCTGTCCGCTGGTCTGGACGGTCTCGTGCTCGATGTAAAATTCGGTTCCGGAGCGTTCATGGAATCAATCGACAATGCACGGGAACTGGCGACAAGTCTGGTGCAGGTAGCCAATGATGCGGGAATGAAAACCACCGCCCTGATAACCGATATGGATCATCCGCTTGCATCAGCGGCAGGTAACGCGGTGGAAATGAAAAACGCGGTAGATTTCCTGAATGGCGATCATATTGATAAAACACTTTGGCATGTCACCGTGGCCCTGGGAGCCGAAATGCTGATCAGTGGCGGTCTTGCTGCTGATAATGATGAGGCAAAGGCCAAAATGGAAGAAGCTTTTTCATCCGGCAAAGCCAGCGAGATATTTGGCAGGATGGTTTACGGCCTGGGAGGCCCTTCGGACTTTATGAGCAATGCAGATAAATATCTTCAAACCCCGCCTATTACAGTCGATGTGGTGGCTCCACCGCAAGCCGTTGCCCACGCTAACAATCTGGCTTTCGATACCAGGCAAATCGGTCTGGCTGTCATTGAACTGGGCGGCGGGCGCACAAGACCGCAAGACCCGGTCGATCATGCGGTCGGCATTACCCATATCGCCGGCAGAGATTGGAACGGCAGCGATCCGATATGTAAAATCCACGCCAGAACGGACGAAAGTTGCGATAAAGCAAAATTCAGAATCCTGAGTGCAATCCGTAAAGGTGGCGAGGTCCCCGAACCGGTGATTGAGCGGGTTGATTATTCTGGGGCGCTGTAGTTTTTTGCAAGGCAAGTTGTGGCGTTCACGACGTTGAAAATACAGGGCGAGAAAAACCCTTTTTTTGAAACAGTCAGATGTCTGCAATGCGGGGCGATTTCAATTGATCGACGCAACACTTTAATCTTTGAGAAGGATTGGAGTGTTCATTATGAAGTATGTTTGTGGGCATGATCAAGAATACATCAGCGGAGATTGCAAGCCAGGT
This sequence comes from Hyphomicrobiales bacterium, assembly GCA_024224595.1. Taxonomy (GTDB): domain Bacteria; phylum Pseudomonadota; class Alphaproteobacteria; order Rhizobiales; family Rhizobiaceae; genus JAAEMP01. The sequence continues at coordinate 277 of JAAENI010000480.1, read as the reverse complement.
ATCCGTCAGCCTGAATATTACGTTTGCCGGCGCATGAAATCTGCAAAAAGTGGAACTGAAAAGTCAAGGAAGCCGTGCTCAGTACTGTAAATCATCCCTTTCGAGATAGTATTCGCGCGAACAGGACCAAGTGAAGACAGCTTCTTGTTCAAAATCTTTGGACTTACCCTGAAAAAGTGGAGGGACTTTCACTCTATGTTGGCCATTTCGGCCTTGTATGAAATCGGTGGCTTGCAACGGGTTCCGCAATGTCGCCCTCGCCGATGCTCGTAGGAAC
>JAAENI010000479.1 GCA_024224595.1 Hyphomicrobiales bacterium | reverse complement strand
TTTCCGGGTAAGGCTCGCAACGCGGCAAAATACCAGAAAAATATCTGCAGCAGCAAAGGAATATTCCTCACCACCTCAATATAAACCATGGCAATTTTTGAAATTATCCAGTTAGAGGACAGCCGCGCTACACCGATAATAAACCCTAGAATTGTAGCGAATATCACACCTAAAAATGCAATCAGTAGCGTGTTAAGCAATCCAATCCATAAGGCTCTGCCATAGCTGGAAGCTTCGCTATAAAAAACGAGTTTCTGGATAATGGCAAAACCGGCAGTAGTGGATAAAAAACCCCAACCGGTTGCGATGCCTTGAGCTTCCAGGTTGGCATCAAGATTTGATTTTATGGACCAAATCAGCCAACCCAAAAAGACAACCAACAAAATCTGATAAATCCAGCTTCTGACTTGTGGATCGTTAAAAAAAGCGACCTTTGCCTGGTCATCAATTTGACCAGCGTCCTGTACAGCCATATTCCCCTCGCCCAACTCAGTGCACACTTTTAAGTGCTGTTACTTTAGTCTATCCTGATATCTTGATCGACAATTTGTTATTGTCATTATGTCGACCTGTTTCTTAGCATTGTCATCTTCCATTAAATTTTGCCATTGAAATGAATGAGTCTGAAAACCCAATAACAATCAGGTTAGTTTTTCCCCGACAAATGAGTTATCCAAAACAGGATATATGCAATATTTCCGCATTCCCCACATTCATATGTTGAACCGGTATTGTAGTCTAGAAGCAATCCTCAATAGCACAAAGCCGGACCAAAATATGACCCGGCTTTGAATCTTGTTCAACTAGCGAATTGGTGGTGCGTATTGCAAGCCACCACGTGACCAAAGGTCGTTGACGCCACGGGCAATTGCCAATGGAGTATCTGGCCCCACAGCACGCTCAAACACTTCAGAATAGTTGCCAACATGCTTGATGATGTTTGCAGCCCAGTCATTGCCTACACCCAAAGCTTCACCAAACGCACCTTCTGTGCCCAGAAAACGCTTGATAGCAGGATTGTCTGAACCCATCATTTCGCCTACATTCTTAGATGAAACACCAAGCTCTTCAGCATTGACCATAGCAAAATGTGTCCACTTCACCAGGTTGAACCACTGATCATCGCCTTGGCGAACAACCGGACCAAGAGGCTCTTTAGAAATGATTTCTGGCAGAACCATGTGATCATCAGGGTTTGTCAACTTGGTACGCTGCGCATACAGACCGGATTGGTCAGTTGTAAAAATGTCGCAACGACCAGCATCATAGGCGGCAACAACTTCGTCAGCTTTTTCAAATGCTACCAGTTCATATTCCATTTTGTTAGCACGGAAATAATCAGCAACATTCAGTTCAGTTGTTGTACCGGTGTTGGTGCATACGGATGCGCCGGAAAGTTCCAGTGCAGTCTTGATGCCCAGTGATTTGCGAACCATGAAGCCCTGACCGTCGTAATAGTTAACGCCAGCAAAGTTCAACCCAAGCGAGGTATCACGTGTTGCTGTCCATGTGGTGTTGCGTGAAAGCACATCAACTTCACCAGACTGCAATGCTGTGAATCTTTCTTTGGCTGAAAGCGGAGTGAACTTGACTTTGGTTGCATCACCAAAAATGGCTGCGGATAACCCGCGGCAGACATCAACGTCCATGCCGGTCCAGTTGCCCTGTGCATCTGGGTTAGAGAACCCTGCCAAGCCTTGGGACACACCGCACTGCACAAAGCCTTTGGCTTTGACATCGTCAAGTGTACCCGCTGAAGCGCCCGTAGCGGCAAGGCCGAGAGCGGCAACGCCAAGAGCAGCAGAAATAATTGATTTCTTCATAAATTATGCCTTTTATTTTTCCCTGTTTCATTTAGGTAGCCCGAAGTTGCAGATATTAATTGCCCATCGAACCCTGTGATATTGCCCGCTATCAATAAACTCCTCCCAGGAAGCCTGACAATTCAGATTTTGAACTTGCCATTTAGCGGATATAAGGTTTATCAAGCGCATAAACGCTATGGCGTCAAGAAAAATCAGAAAATACTAATAATTCCGGTTAAAATCAGCAACCTGATAATTTTGTAATCCAGGCGAAGTTTCGGAAACTGTGAGCGGAATCTGACACGTGATTATGAAGGATCAGAAATTGACTACCCAGGACAAATTTATCAACTATCGCCTTGATACAAGGCTCGCGCGTGCCGGTAACAGTCCAGGCCAGTTTCACGGTTTTATCAATCCGCCGGTAGTTCATGCCTCGACAGTGCTGTTCCCGGACTACGAAACAATGAAGTCGAGAGATCAAAAATATACCTATGCGACCAGAGGAACACCAACAACAGACGCGCTTTCTGACGCACTTGATCAACTGGAAGGTTCTGCGGGAACAATCATTGTGCCAACCGGACTTGCAGCGGTAACGGTTCCAATGCTGGCGTTTGCCAAAGCTGGTGACCATTGTCTTATTGTTGATTCTATTTATGGTCCGAGCAGGACATTTGCCAATTCCTTGTTGCATCGCATGGGTATGGAAATCGAATATTTTGACCCTCATATTGGCGCCGGTTTTGGTGATCTGCTGCGCGAAAATACCTCAATGGTGTTAATCGAAGCGCCCGGTTCCAATACCTTCGAAATGCTCGACGTGTCGGCTATTGCTGAAGCATCCCATCAGGTGGGAGCCGTCGTTATGATGGATAACACCTGGGCTACTCCGCTATTTTTTAAGCCGTTGGATCATGGCGTTGATATTTCCATCCATGCCCTGACAAAATACCCCGGCGGCCATTGTGATCTTCTGTTGGGATCTGTTTCTGCCAATGAGCGGTGCTGGAACCAATTGCTCGACACCCAATATCAACTCGGTGTTTGTGCCCAGGGTGATGATTGTTTCCGTGTATTGCGCGGCATGCGCACGATGAAACTTCGGTTGCAGCATCACGAAAAATCCGCTCTGCATGTGGCAGAGTGGCTGGATGGCCAGAACCAGGTTGCACGGGTATTACACCCTGCCCTCAAAAATGATCCCGGTCATGAAATCTGGAAGCGTGATTTTTCCGGCTCCAGCGGACTGTTTGCTTTTGTATTGAAAGATGCCAGCGAAACACAAGTTGGCGAATTTCTGGATGCACTGCAACTGTTTGAACTAGGTTATTCTTGGGGCGGGTATACCAGCCTGGCTGTAGCGGTCGATACCTCGGACAGAACCATCGCCAAAGCACCGCAAGGCGGCCGACTGATACGTCTTCAAATTGGTTTGGAAGATACAGCTGATCTCGTAGAAGACATTGAGCAGGCTCTGAGGAAAATCAGACAGGTTGAGGGGCTCGGTGCTGACGAAGTATAAATCCCTTAGGTCCGATTTGTCGGCAAATCTGAACAGACTGTAAACTGGCACCGACTACAGGTGCCTGCTGACATCTGCAAATCACCATTATTGGGTGTCCACGAATTTATGAGCCCTATTACCGCCACAATTCACAGTTCCATTAGTTTGATAAAGAAAAATTGGAGAACAATATGTCCGTTGCACGAGTAACTGAACTAATTGCAGGATCATCAAAGAGTTTTGAAGATGCCGTTGAAAAAGGCGTCAAGCGCGCATCAAAAACCTTGAAAAATGTGCAAGGTGCCTGGGTTAAAGACCAAAACGTGATTGTTGAGAATGGAAAAATTTCCGAATATCGAGTGGTCCTGAAGGTGACGTTCATTCTTGAAGATTGATTTCACCGAAGTCTCTTTTCATTTTTATCCTGTGTGAGCTCCAGCATCTCGGCTATATCAGTTTCAAAGCAGTTTTCTGTCCCCGGAATTATTGGGGCACAGGGTATTATTTTTGACGTAAATTGGTTCTTTACGCACTTGTTTTCATACTTTTTGGTGCAATCCAACGCTGCATTTGACCAGCAATTTGACAAATCTTCCAAAATATTCAAATACTCGTATATCTGATTATGTTGTAGGACCGAAAACATATGATAAAAGCTACTGCATTAGCAATACTGATAACCGGACTATCCGCTGTTGTTTTTGCAAAAGACACAATAATAAAAGGCGATATTGAATATGGCAAACATCTTGCTGCAGAGTGTGTTACCTGCCACTCGGCACTTGGCAAGAACAAAGGTATTCCACCGGTTACTGGCTGGAATATCGATACCTTCATATCTGTAATTAACGCCTACCGATCCAAAGAACTTAAAAATCCTGCGATGCGTTTGATTGCAGGACGTCTTGACGAAGAGCAAATTGCTTCACTTGCATTGTACTTCGCGTCTCAGCCGAAAAGTGAATAAGAGAGGGAACCACAACAATATTTCAACAATTACTAAATTTTTAGGAGAATATCGATGAGGAACCTAAACAGAAGGCAATTCACTACAATACTGGGTTCAACCGTCGCAGCAGGTGCGCTGGCAATGCCTAATATTACCGGTGCGGCATCTCATGGCGCCAAGCCTAAAGTAGTCGTCATCGGCGGGGGAGCAGGCGGAGCAACGGCTGCTCGCTATATCGCCAAAGACTCAAATGGCGCCATTGAGGTAACCCTGATAGAACCGACAAAACGTTATTACACCTGCTTTTTCTCAAACCTTTATCTTGGCGGTTTCCGCGATTATGAATCCATTGGCCACAGCTACGACAATTTGGCCAACAACCATGGAATCAATGTTGTCCACGATTGGGCCGCATCCGTCGACAATGCCAACAAGAAAGTCATATTGGCTTCAGGGGCAGCAATATCTTATGACAAACTAGTGATATCTCCCGGCATTGATATGAAATATGACAGTGTTCCTGGTTATTCAGTAGAAGCGCAAACCAAAATGCCTCACGGCTGGAAATCCGGCACCCAGGTACAGGTGATCAAACATAATATCGTCAATATGCGCGAAGGTGGCACTTTTGTCATGGTTCCCCCTCCCAATCCATTCCGTTGCCCTCCCGGACCCTATGAACGTACCTCAATGATCGCTCATTACCTTACCCAGCATAATCCCACTGCCAAAGTAATTGTGCTTGACACCAAACCGAAATTTTCCAAACAGGGCTTGTTCATGGATGGATGGCAGCGCCATTATCCTGATATGGTTGAATGGATTTCACCGGAAGTTCACGGGGGTATCAAAAATGTTAATCCTGATACAATGGAAATCGAAACTGATCTGGACACGTTTAAAGCGGATGCAGCATGTGTAATTCCTGCCCAAAAAGCCGGGGCTATTGCCATGCAGGCTGGCGTAGCAGATGGCGACTGGGCACCTGTAATGCCCGCAACCATGGCTTCCAAAGCCGATCCGAATATCTACGTTCTGGGCGATGCATCGGTTGCTAAATCGATGCCAAAATCAGGTTTTTCCGCCAACTCACAAGCGAAAGTGGCAGCCAATGCCATCCGCGGTGAATTAACTGGATCCAGGGTTTTTGACGCTCGTTTTGCCAATACTTGCTGGAGCCTGATTTCCGCCAATGACGGTATCAAGGTCGGAGCAAGTTATAAAGCCGGTTCAGAAAAAATCGATGTTGTTGATAAGTTCATTTCAAAAAACGGCGAAGATGCGGCAACGCGCAAGGCAACCTATGAGGAATCAGAAGGCTGGTATGCGGGTATGACCGCCGATATGTTCAGTTAAACCATACCAGGGGCGAGACTTATTGATTGAGTTTCGACCCTGGAGTATCAAACTCAGAATTTGTCCCGGCTTGATCTCAAGTCGGGATAACCAACCGATTTTCAAGCCCGCCAGACAAGTTTTATGAAGCTCTAATGGACATATCCGTGATTTGCATGTCCTGCCAGCAAACCTGAAAATTGGGCCAAATGAATCCTGTTGGACGCGACACGCTCTAAACACATCAAACGTCTGACAAAGTCAGCAACCCGACACCATATTATTTGCTATTACTAATTGGACAGAATCGCAACTACAGTGTTGATTGAGTTTGCGGTGATCATAGCAAATTAGGCAAATGAGTAAAAAGCATCTTAATGGGGATAACTTAGAAATCAAAACAATTCGCTGCCCCATTACCCAGTGAGATTTAGCCGGCTTTTTACTTGAAATATAGATTTATAACTGTCAGCAATATCCCCCAGTAGCTGTTCCAGAAAATCGTATTGAAAAAAACTGTTTCTCAATACGAATTCTCCAGCCCTGAATGCAGATGATATAGATAAAATAGATTGATGAAGTACACATGAAACTAATGCATTTTCACTTCGGCAAGGATGGCGGCGCGGAGCGTTTTTATGTGCATCTTGTCAATGCGCTGGAAGAGCTTGAAGTTGAACAGATTTCAGTAATCCGCCCTCAGCGCACTTGGCGTCATACTGTAGAAAACGCAACCGAAATTATCGAAAGCCATTTCAGGAATTTATCGTTTGACCGGATTTTACTGCCACTTCGTATGAAACGGTTGGCCAATCGTTGGCGACCGGATGCGATCATGGCGTGGATGCCCAAGGGTGCGAAACTCATGCCCGATTATAGCCAGGCGATGCGGATTGTTCGCCTCGGCGATTACCCTAAAAAGCTGGAGCATTTCAAAAATATTGATGTGGTGGTCTGCAACACCCCGGGTATTGCCGAGCGTGTCAGGAAATTGGGCTGGACACGCGGTATTGAAGTAATCTCAAATTTCACACCCACCGAGAAAGTCAAGCCAGTTTCGCGCACTGAGATGGATACGCCACAAGATGCGTTTGTAGTAACTTCCATGGGGCGGTTTGTGGCTCGAAAAGGCTTTGATGTGCTGATTGCTTCGCTCGTCAACTCACCCGATACCTGGCTCTGGCTTGTGGGCGATGGTGAAGATGAGCAGGAATTGAAGGATCAGGCGCAGCGGCTTGGTGTGCTCGAGCGCATACGCTTTGCCGGATGGCAAACAGACACCCGCCCCTACGTAGCGGCCAGCGATGTTTTTGCGATGGCCTCCCGCCACGAACCTCTCGGCAATGTCGTGCTGGAGGCATGGGCGCAGGATATTCCCGTGATTTCCACGCGTTGTGAAGGCCCCAGTTGGTTTATGACAGATGGCGAAAATGGACTGATGGTCGATATTGACGATGCGGAAGGCTTTGCCAATAGTTATGAGATGCTGCGAAATTCGAATGAGCTTGTCAAAAAACTCGTCGCGGGTGGCCGCAAAAAACTGGAATCTACTTTCTCCGAAAAAGCCATATGTGACGCCTATATGGAATTGTTCAACCGCAAGAAATAGCACAATTTAATGTCAAACGCGCCAATGATACCAGCTTGCCTGTCTTCCAGCCATTGCCATGAACCTGGATGAGGGAAAATATTTTATTTGTTCCCAATAAACGCCGCGGCCATGGATGAACGATTTATGCCCATAGTTCGCCTGCTTGAGCGGAAGCACACCTGCAGCACCTACCAGCGCATACTCTTGTCAAAGAATAGCCAGTCGTATTCGGCTACCAAAAATACCTCAACTGCAATCGGACTAACCAGGCTTGACTAACAGCCAACAAGTGCTTCCCCGGACAACAGACGTTTTTGAACATAATGACAGAGGTTTTCATCGCATCACGCGAACTGGACCGAAGCCGACCCAAACGAGCAGAAGTCTGCCCGGATGGTATCACCAGCTTCAGTCCAAACCGGTCGAAAAAAGATCCCGGATGCAGGGTAAATGCTCACGTCCTAGCACTGGAGCGATCCAAAGCCCGGACAATGACAATGCAGACCTTAAGGTGTCATTTTGCACCATTCCGTAACGGACCCCACAGTTGTCGCAAGCCTTTACTCACGACTTTCCTTCTGTAATTTTTCGATTCTAATCCGCCCTTCATTGATCGAAGGGTAGAGTGTTTTCACTGGCGATGTATTTGTAGTCATTTTACCATTTTGCCACTCACCTGCATGTTCATCGCCATTTGCGTATGTTAATATCCCATACCCGTGAAATTTATCGTCACGCCAGTGGCCTGCATATTTACTACCATCCGCATATGTCAATGTCCCTTTTCCGTGCCACTTGTCATCACGATACTCGCCCACATATTCATTACCATTCGCCAATGTATATGTCCCCATTCCATGACGCTTGTTATTATGCCATTCGCCTACATATTTATTGCCATTTGGAGTTACATATATCCCAAAACAATTATGATAACGCTGTGATTGATCGATCGGACATTTCTCGAGCCTGCTCTGCGCAAACCCGTCAGTAGGCGGCGAGATTAAAAGCAACACTAAAGCAATGGATAAAAATGATCTTATTCTTTTTGCAGACATCAGCATGGGTATGCCATTCCAGAGTGGTTTCTTTTGCAGAACAACGTAACGTTTTTAGGTCTTTTAAACAAAATTATCCATAGTGTTCACATAAATTCTTCGGGAACTTTTACCCCCATTTTGCTAAATGCTTTGTTTTAACTTCTAGAAATCGGGGCCTGCTCCGGCTGAGCGCAGAATAGTACCTCACCTTCCCAGTCTTTGGTAAAGATTGCAGCTCCTGTGCGTATTTCAGTTTCAAATCTGGTAGTCAGAATTGGAATGTTGTTTAGTTCCTTGTCAACAGCAAAAGCGCCGATAATCCTGTCCTGGATTTATCAACTCAATTAATCCGCAGAACCATATTCATGACACGCGAACAAGCAAAACGAGAAACTGCCAGCTATATTGATAGGTTCTACAATCCAGTCAGGCGACATTCAACTTTGGGTTTACAAGCCCTGTGAAATTTGAAAAACCCGCTGCATAAAAAGAAAAAGACGCCTCCACTTTTTTCAGTACGGTCCATTTCTTGAAGCAGACTTTTAGAGCCTGGCTGGCGACATAGCACGTGAGGCATCTGCCAACGATGTCAATCGTAGAGTACAAGCTGATCGCTGCAGCTTGTTCGAAAATGTTGTTGCGTCTATTGCGTAAAACACAAATGCACTCTAAATCGGGTCGCGAGGAAATGGGATCAAACACCGAGTTTTCGGTAAAGTCTGGCATCTCTGGTTCTAAAATGATCAACAAACCAGTCATGAATGGCCTGTGACAATGCTTCGTTATATGTCGCATATTTGCCAGCCTCGAAAGCGTCCATGATATCACGCACGTCATCAAGCAATTTTTCATGATGGTTCTTGTGGTCAATATATTGATCATAATCATATTTTCTCATCACGGTTTCCTCCAAGGCAAAATGCGCGGAAATGGCGACGAATACTTCCCCAAGGAACTTGCTGATAACCTCAACTGGAGCATCATCGACCAATTTCCCATGTAGTGTATTTATCAATTCGACAAGTTCACGATGTTCATGATCGACACTGGTTATACCAGTTTCGAATGCTGAATCCCACTTGATAAATGTCACAGGCATATTCTCCTATCTGAACAAGAAACCACCAGCATCGGCTCTGAAGTCTATTGCGATGTTCTGATAAGGTTGAAGAACCACCTGACGAGTCGTTTCATAATCAAATCCGCTGGCGCGTTTGGAATCGCGCAGTCTTGCGGTTATTGTGTGCGGCCCAACGGGGACAGTAATTTTCCTGTAAACCTTGCCGCGTCCGTCCTGGAATAATCCGGTGGCGATTAGCAGATCATCGTAAAGTATCTTTCCATCGAGTATCAACTGGACATGAATAGGTATGCGCCCACGGGTACAATTATTTGGCCGACGCTGGTTGGCCGGCAGTTTAGCGATTTCCTTTGCCGTCAATTTTCGACAGTCAATCTTGCGCTTGGCGCCGTGGGCAAATCCGAGTTTGATCTGGGCCATACCTTCCGGAAAATGGCGGTGGACTGGCTGGTTGGAAAAGTAACCGACAAATACAGCGACAATGGTAAAAAACAGAAACTGGCTGGCATAACGAAATGTGTCAGGCATCCGGTTTTCCCTCACTGGTGACCTTGGATTGCTCGGACCTGGCTTTTTGTATCAGAGCAGTCGCATCCAGGCTATCGGCAAATTTGTTCAACGCCGCACTGAATTGTGTCTTACCCGTAGAGCCCGCCCAAAATGTTTCGACCCGCGCACGCTCGACCCTACCTCGCAGATGTGGATCGCGTTGCCCGGCCAGCCTGGCATTCGTCCAGTCAATTCCCTTCCGAGAATCGCATGAATTCTCTAAGCACCCTGTCAACATAACACCATCAGCCAGATCGCGGCTAAGAACGTAGTCGATGAAAGCTGGCGGCAATTGCCCAATACAAACAAGAGCTACGACGCCAACATTATCAGATGATACCCCGCTAAGATCAGGGCCATGGCCACAATTAAAAACCATGATACGCCTTGGTCCGACAAGACCGCGCGCCACTAACTCTACCTGATCCCGCAAGCTCACAATGGTATTGTCTGGCAAATCAATACCAGGCGACAATTTCGACATTTTGCGGAATGGTATCGAGGTTGGGCATGCCCCGGCACACAATCCGCAAGCAACACATTTATTGAGATTAACCAGCGGTTCGCGTTCAAACGCCCTACCATCGCTGCGGGCGACCATATCAATTGCATCATAGGGGCAATCGCTGAAGCAACGCTCACAACCGTTACAATTATCCAGATCAACTACCGCAGGCTGCGCCCGTTTTAGCGGTGGCAGCCATGGCATTGCAACAAGGATAATCAGAAAGCAAGTTCCCATGCCCCAGGTAACACTTCCCGGCAAAGTCTCGAGCAGTGGATATAGCGGCAGATAAAACCAGTCGAGTCCAACATTTGCCGGAACCATAGCCAGATCGGCCGGTGGTTGGCTGTAGGCTGGATAAAACAGTGATAGTGCCATCAGCAAGCCAAACACCGAGATCGCCAACCCGCGTGGTGGATTAATAACAGGTTTACTCACACGCTGCAGATGCACCCACAATATTGCCAGAGCAATCAAAGGGATGGCAATATGTATAAAAATCATCAGGGTAAAAAAGCGACTCTCCAACGCGTCGGGCGACAGGAAGTTACGCGCTATCGGCTCTCCAAAAATCGGCAGCAGATCAAGCCACTCGGTTGAAACAATCGCCACATATTGCGCAAGCTTGTCCCACACCAGCCAATAACCGCTTATTCCGGCAACGAACATCATGACCATGACTGGAACACCGGTTACCCAACTAAACCAGTGTGCTCCACGGTATCTGTCGCGAGCAAATTCGCGCAACAAATGGATCATCATCACAATTATCAGTAGATCAGATGCATAGCGGTGCAGGCTGCGCATTATCCCGGCAAGATACCACTGCTCATGCGTCATGTATTCAATTGACGCATAGGCGTTGTTTACGCCCGTATCAAAAAAAATATAAACGTAAATACCGCTAACGGTGATAATCCAGTAGAAAAAGAAACCAAGTGCTCCCAGGTTCAGCATCGGATTCCACTGGGATGGAAAAAACCTTCCCAGAAACCTCTCAATCATATCGAAGAGGTTTCCGAGCATCAGTCGAATTATGCTCATGAACGCGCCCCACCGCCGGGTTGACCAGAATGCCTGAACTCGCGAATCAGCCAAGTCAAAACCAGCAGAAGGCAGGCAAGTGCTATGGTGATGCCAATGAGCAGAGAATAGTTAAAGTAATAACGCCCAGTGTTGGGATTAAATACGGTGCAGAACAGCTTTACGCGTTCCTTCAGCCCGTTTAGTGACAGGATTGAACGTCGCTGTCCAAATAACAGGTCTTTCAGAGGTTCTACTATCGTAGGTGAGTCAAATTCTTCGCCGCGAATCTGCTGATAAATCTTTCCCTCAGCGTCGACGACTGTGATCTGTGACGTATGATCAAAACCACCGGCTGAGGGGACAAAAGTAAAGCCCGTTGCATCGGCAAGGTTTTGAATCAAAACTTGACTACCGGAAAGAAATAGCCAGTTGGGCAGATCAACGCCGTGCATGCGCGCAAATGAACGCATCCGATCCGGAGTGTCATGGCGCGCATCAAAACCGATAGTGACAACTACAAAACTGTCCCAGCCGAGGGCTTCCTGGGCCACTTCGACCGTCTGATGAAGTTTTTCAATGATAACCGGGCAGGTATCGGTACAGCCCGTATAAATCAACGAAATCAAAAGCGGTTTTCCGCGCAGTTCGGCTAGTGTTACATTGTTATCTTGTGTGTCAACAAACGTCAGTTCTGGCAAATTCTTGCCAATCGCCGCCTCAGATAGTGCTAGTGCCTTTTCCTCAATGGATTGGGAATATGCGTCCGCAGGCGCAATTACCAGCGATAAAGCAAGTAAAAACAGGCTTAGTCTCATGAAAATCCTCTGATTACCAACTCAGTAATCGCCCCGCCAAGCAGTAGGCAAAGTTGTAGCAGGGAGGCAAAGAAATTCTTCAATGCGGTGTCGCGACCCGGTTGTCGAACAAGGGCGATACTCGTCCATGTAAAAATCGAGCCTCCAATGACTGCGCCAATCAGATATATTGTACCCATGCCATAAAAAGCCGGTATGAATGCGATCAATGCCAGCGCCACGGTGTGAGCTAAAACAACCCAGGCACAACGGCTCTGACCCAGAACCACGGGAAGCATCGGCACGCCAGCGCGCGAATAATCATCATTCGAGGCAATTGCCAGACTCCAAAAATGTGGTGGTGTCCACAAGAACAACACCAGCGTCAACGCCATGCCCTCAAGGCCAATAGCGGGGTTTACCGCTGCAGCGCCCGCCAAAACCGCAAAACTTCCAGCCAATCCGCCAACTACAATATTGATCCATGAACGGCGTTTCAACCACATCGTATAAACGATACCATAGGTGAACGCACCCAGAAATGTATAAAGAGCGGCCCACCAGTTGGTTGCAAATCCAGCCAGCAGCACCGATCCCGACAAAACGACCAAAATTATCGTCAACCACGCCATACCGGCATTGAATTGACCCGTAACAAACGGACGATTGGCAGTGCGTTTCATCAGAGCATCAAGGTCATGCTCAATCCATTGATTAAATGCACCAGCGCTGCCTGCTGCCAGAAAAACAGCCAAAGACAACATTGCAAGTTTTCCAATGCCTGGTGTTGAACCCTGAGTAACTGCGATCCCGCCAATGGCGCTCAACATGATCGCCAAGGCGATTCGGGGCTTGAACACCATGATAGCACTACGAAACGTCAGGCCAGCCTGCATCAGTGTATTCGCCATCCGCTAGTTCCTGTATTGTGTGTGCCGATCTCTGACACCGTGAGACCGGCTAGCTACGCCTTTGATCAACCAAGTTGCCACAATTCCGACAGGTATTTCCAGTTGACGAAGTAGTAAACAACAAATGCGAGGAAGAAGATCGCGACTAAAGTATAGGTGCCTGGCAGATGGAAGTTGCTGGCACTTCCATGCTTGTGCACTGCTTCGCTTACTCTTTTCTGCGGCATGGGTCCCAACGCCTCAACGATATTGCTCGCATCGACTTTCTTGCCAAACAGTACGCTGGCAACAATAATCACCACAAACAATCCACCGCCGATTGCTGCCATTATTCCGGAAAGGCCGTTCAAACTGAGCATCAAAATAGCTAATGGCGGATATTCAAAACTCAGAGTTGCATCGGAGAAGGTAATGTCCCAATGACGGCGAGCAACGCCAAGTGTTCCCGCTCCCATCATAAACAACGAGATACCCGCTGCACCCAAACCAAACAGATAGGGCTGCCACTTAGCCAGACGTGGCCAGATAATTTCCCGCTGGAAGATCAATGGCACCACAAGAAATGTCAATGCCATAAAGGCGAGAGATGTGCCAGCAACAACGGTGGCATGGAAATGGCCTGGTACATATATTGTATTGTGCAGCATGATATTAATTTGCTCGGTACCTAATACCACCCCGGAGATACCGCCAAGAAAGCCGAACATTACCAGCGACAAGAACATCCCGGCAAATGCCGGATTTCCCCACGGCGCGCGCCGCAACCATTCAAAATAACCTTTGGTGTAGCCATTGGCTCGCTGGGCAGCTTCGACTGCACCGGGAATTGAAAATCCGTGGATCATTGAGCCCAGCACGGCCAGATAAATGGCGTATGAAGTATTGAATACTTTCCACTCCGAACTCAAACCCGGCTCGACCAGCATATGGTGTGCGCTGGCCAGTTGAAGGAAAAAAATGTACATCAGGAATGCCAACCTGCTGACTTTTTCTGATAGTGGTTTTGCCCCCATCAGTATCGCTGGAATAGCATACCAGATGGCAACCTGCGCAGCCATATTGATTTGCTGTGACGAATGGCCCATTGCCCACCACACCAGCTTGTACATCACGGTATCGATGTGGCTGATATAACCAAGCGACCACAGCCAGGTCGGTATCAGGATAACTGCACCGCTGGCAAGAGTGAATATAGCGATAATACATGCCGTAAGCGCACCAAAAGTCACAAGCGGGATTGAGCCTTCATAAGTCTTTTCGTCCTTGGCGATAACCAAAGTACCGAGAAAAACAAAACAGCCCAACAATGCGCCGACCGCAAATAATATCAGTGAGAGATAAAAATTCGGTGAGGCCTTAAGCGGCACATAGGAGGTGAACATGACACTGGATTCACCCTGCAACACCGTGACATTGGCCAAAACAGCGCCTACCAGCATCAATATGAATGCCAACCATGCTACGCGTGGCGCAGCCAGGCGGCAATTCAATATTATCGCCGATGCAAAATAGAGCACCGCCATCTCAAAGAATATGATCCACACCAACAGGACATCCAGACCATGGGCAGTCAACACCAGATAAAACATGTCTGAAGACAGAAGATGGACAGATGGCCAACGGGTCAAAGCGACCAGCAGGCCAAACACACCACCAACAGCAAGAAACACAATTGCCACTACGGCATTGGCCTTGATCAGTTTTTCGGCTGCCAGATCTATTTTTAAACCGGTCGCTGGACAGGTTCTGAATTTCGCCGCAATTCCGCCAATAACACCAGTTTCAGCTGCAACACTCATAATATTTTCTCCGTACCTGAATTAGTCAACAACATGAATACGGCCAACCATTGTGTGGTGACCAACACCGCAGTATTCATTACACACAACACTGAATTCACCGGTCTGAGTGGGAGTAAGAGTTACCACATGCTCAAGACCGGGATGAACTTGTATGTTAATGTTCACTGGCTGCAGCGAAAATCCATGTTGCCAATCCATTGATGACAAATGCAACCGATAGGTCTGGCCTTTTTTCAGTTCCAGAATCGGCCACCACTCCCACAGCCTGGAAAGCATGTAAACGTCCACACCGGGTTCCGGCTTGGCTACAGGAATTCCCGATTCTTCACGTACTGTATATTTCTCCGTGAAGGCTTCGGTCTTTTCTTCAAATACCTCGGGCACAATCCGGTAAACTTCATTTGACAGGTTTTGATTGCCTTCCAGGTGCCACCAAACCATCATGGCAAACATGAAAACACCCCAGAGGAATGCGATAGTGATCCAAATAAGTTCGGCGCGCCCAACTTTTTCCGCCCACCATATTCTGTTTTCGGGTGAAGTAATAGCCATTATCTGCCTCCCTACTGCGTAATCGGAATTTGCGATAGCTCCATCACGCCCCAAAGCGTATAGAGCACAGTGGGAACCACCACGCCAATAAATAGCAGTAGGAAATGGTTATCGAGCAAGCGTTGCATAGGCGGTATTGGCACAGATTCATCAGTAGAATCTGATTCTGTTTTTGCCTTGTCCATAAAGTTCTCCTCACGTTACACCGTGAGCAACACATCACACATGCCCGAGCAACAATCCTTGACTTAGGTCAAGCCGCAATGTTTATTTTCAACCCATCCCTCTTCCATCTTTCTTCCATCTTTTCAAAATTCAACCGCCATCAGCCTCAAATTGTGATGGAAACATTTTCAAATCACCACAGGTCAATCAAACCAGGCAGATCTGGACCCTAACCATCAAGACTCTCGTGACGGCGTCGGATAGCTCGCAGTCAACGGTTAGAATAAACTGATCGAGACATAACCAACAAACACATCAAAATGCAAAGCTGATAACCTGAGTGTTGACCAGCACTCACTTAACTAAAATCAAGGCGAACCCAAAAAAAAACTCTTAGTTTATTGTTGATGGCTTCAGCCATCGAAATTTCTGAGAGGATCTAGAAATGAATAAAACTATTACCAAAAGCCACGTTTTAGCACTGGCTTTCGGGGCGGCAATGTCAGTTGGCACATTTAGTGTAGCCGTGGCTAGCGATGCTGTTCCGACAATGACCAAAGAGGCGTTTGAATCAACCAAGGCGCTATATTTTCAACGCTGTGCAGGTTGTCACGGTGTTTTGCGCAAGGGAGCAACAGGTAAAAACCTTGAACCCGAAAACACCCTGAAACTGGGCCAGGAGCGATTGGAAAAAATCATCGCCATTGGCACAGAAGGTGGCATGAACAACTTTGATGATATTTTCACTAAAGAGCAGATTGCAAACCTGGCGACATACATTCAGATCGAACCACCGGTCCCACCTGAAATGACACTGGCGATGATGAAGGAGCGCACCAAGGTCCATATTGATCCCAAAGACTACCCAACCAAACCGTTACACGGTAGAAACTGGGAAAATTTCTTTGTGGTGATTGAACGCGATGCAGGCAAGATCGCCATTATTGACGGTGACAAGCATGAAATCGTAACCCATATTGATTCTGGATATGCGGTACATGTGCTCAAGGCACTTGAGCATCATGACAAGGAACATGCAGAGCATCCCGGACGGTTCTGGTATTCTATGGGCCGAGATGGCAAGATGACCAAAATTGATTTGTGGCAGACGCCGGAAAAAATGCTGGTTGCTGAAACACAGGTCGCCTACGATGCGCGAGATGTTGCGGTATCGGGAGACGGTAAATACATTATTGGTGGCGGTTACTGGCCGCCGCATGCAGTAATTGTTGATGCCATGACGATGGAACCGCTGAAGGTCATCTCGGCCCGCGGTACTAATATAGATGGGGAATACGTCAATGAGTCACGTGTAGCCGCCATTTATACCACGCCAAAAGAATCAACGTTTCTGATTGCAGCAAAAGAGCTGGGTCAAATGTGGCAGGTGGATTATCGCGATATCGACAATCTCAGAATAGAGAAGATCGATTCGGCCAAGTATCTGCATGATGGGTTTTTCGATCCGACCGGTCGTTATTTCCAGATTGCCGCGAACGCCTCTAACAAGATGGTGATCGTGGATACGGAAACTCGTAAACTTGCAGCCATGATTGATGTTGGCAAGAAACCACATCCGGGACCAGGTGCAAACTGGATTGACCCAAAATGTGGCCCTGTCGGCGGCACAACTCATCTGGCTGAAGGCCTGGTGACAACTTGGGGCAATGATCCGATCGGTCATCCAGATCAGGCGTGGAAGATATGCAAAAACATTGAAACCGATGGAGCCGGATTGTTTATCCGTACCCACCCTAACAGCAAGTATGTTTGGGCGGATGAGACAAAACATCCCGAGCCTGAAGTGCAACAGTCTGTTCAGGTAAATGCCAAAGAGACTGGTGCAATTGTCAAAACCATCCAGGTCACTGACGAAGAAGGTAAAGTTGCTGTTCATATTGAATTCAATGCCGATGGCAGCGAAGCCTGGGTTTCGGTGTGGAACCGCAAGAACAGCGGTAAACCTGAGGGTGAAATCGTCATCTACGATGCAACAACGCTTGAAGAAAAGGCGCGAATCAAGGGACTGACAACACCAACAGGTAAGTTCAATGTCACAAACAGGACAAATCACGTTACATAATGTGATTCCTGCATAATGTGAGTCCAATTTGTCAGGCGGGTTCATGCCCGCCTGGCAAAAATATTCTTCCAGATAATTCCATCTAAGCAGAGGAAAGTCATGAGCAAGATCGCTACTTTTGTCAGGAATTGGCAAAACTGGAAAATCTGGGGAGTACCTTTGATTGGCATGGGAGCAGCAACAATATTTGTTCTTGGGATACTATTTTGGGGTGGTTTCAACACAGCTATGGAAGCGACCAATACTTTAGGTTTTTGTGTGTCGTGTCACGAAATGGAAACGACAGTATTTCAGGAATATAAACAGACAATTCACTATCAAAACCGTACTGGGGTGCGTGCAGTCTGTTCTGATTGCCATGTACCCAAATCCTGGGTTCATAAATTTATCCGCAAAATCAAGGCAAGCCGCGAACTTTATCACAAAGCAATGGGAAGTATTAACACGCCGGAAAAATTTGAGGCTAAAAGATTGAAATTGGCTAAAAAAGTCTGGCATGAAATGAAAAGTAACGATTCTCGAGAATGCCGCAATTGTCATACAATTGAATCGATGAGTCCCGAATTCCAGCGCCCGCGTGCGCGAAAACAGCACCTGAGCGCGATGAAAGTTGGCCAGACCTGTATCGATTGCCACAAAGGTATCGCCCACAAGAACGTTCGCTCTTTAGTTTCTGAAGAAGAACTTGAGCTTATTGAAAAACCGGACGCCGCCTTGGCCCTTGTATCAATTTCGCAACCTTTCCTTGACAGTATGAAACGGGTTGAAGAAAAAGAGGCTGCCGAGGAAAGGAAAAAACTCGAAGAATACGCAGCTGCAGAGGTAGAGGTGGAAGAACGGGTAAAAGCGGAAGTAGCTGCCCTGTTGGCAAAGCAGGATGCTGTTGCAAATTCCAATACCCGGTCAAATAGCAACGATACAACCGTCAGCCGGGACTGGTCTGGTGTTGCAACGTCAAATATCACGCTATTTTATCCAGGCCAGGCCAGCTTTGAATGGGTGCAAACCGGCAAGGATCATGGTGGCGCGCGAGCGTTCCTGAAAGGCGGAGATCGCTGTGCAACCTGTCACCTGAAAGAAGTCAAGGATATGGGGGCAAAAATTGTTTCTGGTGAAAAACTGGAACCGACACCCATTGAAGGCAAACGCGGATCAATTGATGTCAAGATGCAAGCTACCCATGATAATGAAAATATGTATCTGCGTTTTCGCTGGAAGAACGGCAAACACACTCCCGTGCCTTTTGTCGACGGTGGTAAGATGGATCCTGCCAATCAGGTTAAGCTAACCGTGATGATTGCAGAAAACAATAAAGATGATACTGCAGAGGTGGAACTGGTCAACAAAGCCGGATGCTGGGTCACTTGTCATCACGATTCGCGTTACATGCCACACAAGCCAACTGCGGAAGATATGGCAAAATATGCTGCCGCAGCCGACCGACTTGAACTGGAAGATGGGATTACCAAATATATCAAAAGCTCCCGCACCAAAATTGAAGTAAAGGGTCGGCGCGGGAAAATCCGCGGCGGTTGGGAAAAACTGAAGGACGAAGCCGAACTTAAATCACTACTCAACAAAGGTTCATTTCTCGATTTTTATCGTTACAATTCAGGTGAAGATGCTCAAAACGGTCACGTTGCGTCGTCGCGAAAGATGGAAGATAAAGGCAAGTTTTCTGCCACCGGCAAACTGGAGGGCAACACCTGGACTGTAACTATCGTGCGCCCACTCAACATGGAACAACCCGGTGACATATCGATAGAGCCCGGCAAATTATATACCTTTGGCATTGCCATCCATGATGATTACACTGACGCTCGTTTCCATCATGTTTCATTGGAATATTATCTGGGGATGGATAATGAAGAAGCTGAAATAAATGTGGCGAAATAAAATACTGATGATAACGGCAGTCTGCTTGGGATTATCCCTGCCGACTGGCATATTAGCTGATGCACATGCAAACGACCAGAAACGGGCACGAATCTGCGCCGGAGCGGAAAAAAGATACCAGGAACTTTTCTCCAGGCCGTCGGCTGACGAAGACACAACCATTATATTAATGCATAAATACACCTTTTGCCCGTCCAAAGTTTCGGTCAAACGCGGCACTACTGTGCGTTGGGTTAATGTCGATAAACGAACCAGCCACAGTGTATGGTTCAAGGTTGCGGGAAAAACAGAATCAGACCGTTTATTTGGTGGAGATCAGGTGGAAATAACATTTGATGGGCCAACTGGTGACTACCCCTATCTGTGTGGTCCGCACTGGAAAGAAGAAAATATGACCGGGTTGGTTACGGTACGACCTTGATAAAAGTCAAGGCATATAATACCGGCGAATTCTATTATAATCTCGATGGCAGACGGGTTAATTAATTCTGGAGCGCAGTCCTATGGTAAAAACAGGAAAGGTCTATCTCGTTGGCGCTGGTCCGGGTGATCCTGAGTTGTTAACGCTTAAAGCACTTCGTCTCATCGAGCAGGTAGATGCGGTGGTCTATGACCGGCTTGTCTCACCTGAAATACTTTCACTGATACCCAATTCCACAGCCCGTATTGATGTTGGAAAGCGCCCCGGATCTCATCCCGTTCCGCAACAATCCATCAATCAGATTTTGATCAAGCTGGCGAAATCCGGTCAAGATGTTGTGCGCCTCAAAGGTGGTGATCCGATGATATTTGGCCGCGGTGGAGAAGAAGCGCTTGAGCTTGTGCAACATGGTATCGTGGTAAAAACCATTCCGGGTATCACAGCCGCTCAAGGGTGTGCTGCCGCACTCAACCTTCCAATAACCCATCGCGGTGTTGCACACTCAGTTGTATACATGACAGGTCACACTCTTGAAGATCGGTTGCCTAACATGGACTGGAGACAATTCGGGACAGCAAATTCAACTCTGGTAATTTACATGGGCTCAGAAAAAATATCGCAGATCGTCGAGCGTTTGATCCAGGCAGGCATGGCTGCAACCACACCGGCACTTGGCATGTGTAATGCAACGCTACACAATCAAAAACACCTGTCGACCACCTTGGCACAACTTCCGCATGATGTTAAAAAGATCAATCTGGACGGTCCCGTTCTGTTCATGATTGGTGATACAGTGGCGCTGGCCGACAGCAATGGAGTATCACGGCATGTCGAACAAGACATCCTGGCCGTTGGCGCTAATGCTTAGCGCCGCTGCTGTTGCCACTACCACCGTCCTGACTGGCGCTGAAACCCTTTCCAATCAACGCAAGGCGGAGTTGACCAACCTTGTGCGTCATGATTGCGGTTCCTGCCATGGCATGACATTGAAGGGGGGCCTGGGAACCCCGTTGTTACCGGAAATTATGGCCACTTATGATGCCGATACGCTAACAGATATCATTCTTGACGGCGTGCCTGGAACCCCAATGCCCCCATGGCGGGAATTGCTGACAGTTGAGGAAACGCAATGGGTGGTCAAACAGTTGCAAACCGGTGCGCATAAAAGAGGTAATTTTTGAATGGTAGAACGTCGCACAGTACTTAAAGGGTTAACTGGTGGATTGACCACCGTTACCTTTTGTACCCCGACTCTAGTCAACAAGGTTGAGGCCGCTGAACCTCCCAAATTGCGTGGCACCGGTGATCTTGGTGTAATCATTGAACGGGCCAGCGGCTCTGTCCAAATTGTGGAAACTACAACACACACTTCCTTGGCCCAAATTTCAGAATTAGGCGATTTGAGCCATGCCTCAATGGTTTTTTCACGCGATGAGCGTTATGCTTTCGTTTTCGGTCGTGATGGCGGATTGAGCAAAATAGACTTGCTGACACACAGGCT